>JAFAWJ010000926.1 GCA_019242065.1 Chloroflexota bacterium | reverse complement strand
GGAAACAGGTCGACCGACCACACGCGCATGGTCAGCTCGCTTTTCACCGCGGTTTCGTCGAGCGGCGAATCGAGCCACTCGCGCAGGACACGCAGTCCTTGCAATGTCGGCTGATACACGCGGCGCTGCGGGCCAGCGCGACCGGGTTCCACCTGACCTTCTACCAGTCGCAGCTGTTCGAGCGACTTCAGCTCTCGATAGATCTGCGTGTCGTAGGCCCGCCAGCCGTAGCCAACCGGGGTCGTGAACAGTTTCTTCAGCTCGTAGCCGCTGAGCGGCGAGCGCGCCAGCCGCTGCAAAATCGCACATCCCAGCAAGCTCGGCTTCGGATCCGGGGCGGCCTTGACCATCTCCGATGCTAGCCCCAGATCACCCGAGCCGCTTCGACGACCAGCTCCAGCTTGCGCCGCTGCTCGTCCCACGACAACAGGTTGCCGCCCTCGGTGGAGGCGAAACCGCACTGGGGACTGATCGCCAGGTTCTGGAGCGGATGGTAGCGGGCGGCCTCGTCGACCCGTCTGCGCAACGCGTCGATCGACTCCAGCTCAGGGGTTTTCGAGCTGATCAACCCGAGCACCACCGTCTTGTGCTCCGGGACGAAGCGCAGCGGCTCGAATCCACCGCTCCGCTCGTCGTCGAACTCCAGCAGAAAACGGTCGACTTCCAGTTGGCCAAACGCGCGCTCCGCCACCGGATCGTAGCTGCCTTGCGCCGCCCAGGTGCTCCGATTATTGCCGCGGCACATGTGCAGGGCGATGATCGAGCCGCGGCGCTCTACGCCGCTTACAGCCAGGTTGTCGGCCGCGATCGTGTCGTCGAGATCCTGCTCGGGATCGATGCCCGCGGCGCGAATCGCCGCGCGTCGCTCGGTATCGGCCAGTTGCATGACGTAGCGCAGCGAATCCAGCTGCACATACGGGACGCACTGGGCGATCAGCGCTTCGATTTCGCGGCGCTGGATCATGGCAATGTCACGCGCCATATCCATGCGGGTCGGATACACCTGGTCGGTCATGCCGGGTTTGAACGCGTTGCCGGCGAGGTGTCCGACGCCGGGCATGGTCACTTTGAAGGGCTGGCCTCCGGCATGCTGCTGGACAAAGCTAACCTCGTGGGCGGTCATCCGAGCGGCCTGCTCGACGTCCACCTTCTTGCCGATGAACTTGCGTGGTGCGATCGCCCGCGCCTCACGCTCGAGAATCGCCGCACCGGCGCCCCGCCAGCGGCCGATATTGGCGTTGACGCTGGCGCCGGATGTGTCCGCCACTTCGAAGGGCGCGAGCACGCGACTCCAGGCCTCCATCCACGAGGCGCGGCGGTACTCGCCATCCGAAAGCACGGCGATGCCCGTCTCGCGCTGCATGGCCAGTGCGCGCAGGATGCACGCGTCTTCGAGCTCGCGTAGCTCCGCGAGCCCGAGCTGACCGGCCGCATGCTGCAGGCGCGCCGCCAGCAGCTCGGGCGGTCGCAGCAGGCTGCCGACGTGATCGGCGCGGTACGCCATCCAGACGCTAGCGCTGGGCCATGAGCTCGCGCTCGGCCTGGGCGCGCTCTTCGGGTGGCAGGAAGCGGCGATAGTGCCCGGCTTTGGATACCGGTGGCAGCTGGGCGATCTGGCGCCAGTGCTGGCCGCGGTCGTCGCTGGCAAAGACTTCGCCGACGGCCGTGCCCGCGTAAAACGCCACCTCGCCCCCGCCGTGCACCATGCTGATCGCCTCGATGTTGCCGCGGACTGGAGTGGGCAGCCCGTCACGCTGCTCCTCCCAGTGGTGCCCGCCGTCGCTGCCGCGCGCGAAGCTGGCACGCGCGGTCTGCGCATCCCACGTACCCGGATGTCCGCCAGCACCGCCGATATACACCACCTGGTCGTCATCCGGATCGATGAACAGCGCATCCGGATAGCCAACCTTGTAGGTGCCCGTCGTCAGCCGCTCCCAGCTCCGGCCGCCATCGGTCGTCTTGCACAGGCCGTCACCCGAGGCGAGATACATGACCTCCGGGTTGCTGCGCTGGATCGCCAGCCGGTGCGCGTCGCGATAAAACGTATCATCCTGCTGCCAGGCGAACAGCTCGGTCCACGTCTGACCGAGGTCGGCGGTCTTCATCAGTCCGCCCTGCTCGATGCACACGAACAACGTCTCGGGCTGGGTCGGGTGGAAGGCGATGTTCTTGACGTGCGGCGCACCCGGTGGCGCACGGAAGTTCCACTTGTCGGCGTCTGGAATCTCGTTGAGGGTGGTCAGCTCCTGCCAGCTCTGCCCGAGGTCACTGCTGCGGAAGAGCGCCGGCGGCAGCGTGCCGGCATACAGCACCGGCTGCGCGCGTCGCTCGTCGACGGCCATGGCAAAGACATGGTCGATGCGCAGTCCGCTGGCGCGCAGCTCCCACGTCCGACCCTGGTCGGTACTCGCGTACAGGCCGTGGCCGGCGATGCCGGCAAACACGGCGCCAGAGCGCGGCTCCAGCACCAGTGCGCTGATCTGGCGTCCGTCGAGACTGGTGTCGGCGACGTGCCAGGCGCTGGAGCTGTCGGTCCGTTCGAGCGCCTGGACGCCTTTGATGGTGCCGACGAGCAGTCGGGTGATCGGACCGTCAGTCGGGTAGTCCGCCCGGCCGTTAGGCGATAGACACGCCAACATGGTTGTTGCTCACCTCCACGAGTTTTGGATAAACGCGTAGCGCCGTACCGGCTAGCATCCAGGTACGGTCCGCCTCTGAGAGTGTGGCCATCGACGAGCGCATCCAGCTCAGCATCTCCGTGTAGTCACCCGGGGTATTCGGCGCATCCGAACCCCACATGATGCGATTGGCGCCGAAGGTTCCGACCAGCCGCTCCAGCGCGATGTGTGGCTCCACCTGCGCCAGGTGCAGCCGCTCCAGGTTGATCGTGGCGAACTTGATGATCAGCTGGTCGAAGCGCGCCAGCTCGAGCACCGGTTGCATCCCGTACCACGGCGGCCCCTCGCGCCAAGGTGGGTTGCCGGCGTGGTCCAGGACGACGGGCAGTGTTGGAAACTGCGACAGCAGCGACGGCAGAAGTTCTAGACCTTCAGCCTGGACGTTCTCCATGAAGTGGACGCACACCGGCACGTGGAGCTCGGCGGCGCGCTGCCACAATGGTTCGCACGTGAGCCAGTCCAGTCCGCCTTCACGACCGCGGGCACGGATGCGGAGACCCGAAGCGCCCTGGCGCACGCACGCAGTGAGCTGATCGGGCGCATCTGACTGGAGTCCATCCAGCGTGCACACCGCGACGAAACGCTCGGGGTGCTCGCCCGCGGTGGCCAGCACGTAGCGGTTGTCGTAGCCGTGGGCGCTCGAATACTGCACCAGCACGGCACGATCCACGCCTGCCGCGGTCATGCGCGCCAGGAGTTTGTCGGCGTCCACGAAGCGTTCGGGCGGCCAATCCGGCAACGCGCCGCTGGCTGGCGCGTACGGAAAGCGCGTCGGATCGCTGCTGATGATGTGCGCGTGCGTGTCGACGACGCCGATCGCCGCGCCGGTCATACGGCGGCGACGAGATGGTCGCGCATCGCCGCGTACCAGGCTTCGTTCTGCGGCAGCACCATCTCCGCCGGGCGCGTGGTGATCGTCTCCAGGCGGCTGCCGAGTGGCTCCTGGCCGCGCTCCACGTCGTCGCACGCCTGCAGCAGCAGTTTGCGGGCGGCAATGATCGCGACGTCGCTGCTCCCCAGGTGCTCCTGGCTGCGGTCAAAAATTGATCCCATGCTCTCCTGGACCGCCTGGTCCTGCGCGGCGATGACGTCAATGCCGGTGTAGTTGACGGTCTTCTGCTTCTGCCGGTCGATCAGATAGTCGTTGTCTTTGTTGCGGCGGAAGCGAAACGTGCCGGGGACGACGTCGGTTGCCGAACGTCCGCCCGAGCGCTTTTCCGCTTCGACCACCTCCGCTGGCAGCGGCTCGCCACCCGCGGAGTAGGTCCAGCTCCAGACCCATGTTGTCTCGTCATCCGCCGGCACCCAGATGTGCCCGGAGATCAGCGCATGCCCGAGGTAGCCTTCGAAGGCGCGCATCTGGTGGAACGGCAAGACGAACTGGTACACGCGGACATACTTCCTGTCCTGGTCCGGCAGGGAGCGGATGCCGGCGTAGGTGTAGCCGTACTCGGTGGTGACCACCTCCAGCTTGGGTGCGGTCGAGCGCGCCCGAAAGCCGTGCGTATCCAGGCCGCGGGCCCAGCCAAAGGTCCGATGCAAGAACGACGAGTGAGCGGTGTCGATGCCACCTTCCAGCAGCTGCAGCCAGTTGGCCTCGCCAAGGTGCTTGCACACGTCGAGATTTTCGGCTGGAACGCGCATCCACTCCTGGCTCTGGAGCGGCGGTGGCGCGCCCGCACCCATGAACGTCCACACCACGCCGGCCTGCTCGACTGTCGGATAGGCCGTGGCCTTGACTCTGGACTTGAAGTCGGACTCGGCGGGCTCGTTGGGCATGTCCACGCAGGTGCCGTCGACGTCGAATTTCCAGCCGTGATACACGCACCGCAACCCGGCCTCTTCGTTACGACCGAAAAACAGCGACGCGCCGCGGTGTGGACAGTTGTGTGCCAGCAGCCCTACCCGTCCGTCGGTCGCGCGAAAGGCGATCAACTGTTCGCCGAGAAGCGTGATTCGAACGGGATCGCTGTCGGGGGATGGCAGCTCGGATGACAGCATCGCCGGAATCCAGTAGCGGCGCATGACCGCGCCCATGGGTGTGCCCGGTCCGGTGCGGGTGACGCGTTCGTTGTGGGCTCGACTCAGCACTCCAGGGAACCTCCCAATTTCAGGCTATCTCGCGCGACGGTCGGATTTCGCCGGCGGCAGGCCAAGGGTTGTGCGGGCATAGGCGATCGCCGCCGATTCCCAGCCCAGACCGAAGTGGGCGGCGGCGGCGTTGACGTCGCGCCACATCCGCTGGAGCTCGGTCGATTCGTAGATGCCGCTGCCACCGCCCAGCTCGAACAGCACGTTTACCGCGTGTCGCGCCTGCTGCACGGCATAGCCGATGTCGCGGCGTTGGAGGCTCCGCTCGGTGGTCGAGAGCGGTCGTTCGGCCGCCTCGGCCAGTCGGCGCGCCTGGCGCTGGAGCAGCAGGTGGGCGACCTCGACGTCGGTGCTGGCGCGCGCAAAGCCCTCGAGACTGGTCGAGTGATCCGCCACGTGCTCTTCGGGCAGACTGCTCAGTCGACGCTCGAGACTGTCGCGCGCCGCGGCGACTGCTCCGCGCGCAATGCCGATGGGCGTCGCCGGCAGCACAAACGTCCAGGTGGAGCCGGGCAGGCGATACAGCGGACTGGGATTGACTGCGCGGCCAGGGCTGTCGCCTGCCTCCAGGTCGGCCTGCAGGATCGAGCGGTACTCGGGGACGAACGCCTCGGCCACCCGGATGGACTTGCTGCCGGTGCCTTTCAGTCCGGTGGTGAACCAGTCGTCGTCGATCGTGAAGTCGGATCGCGGAATCAGGAACCAGCGTCGTTCGGGCGGGCCCGGGTCGGAGGGGACCGCGCCGCCGACGACCACCCAGTCGGAGTGGTCGATCCCACTGCAGAAGCGGCCCGTGGCGTCGCGCCAGCGATAGCCGCCCGGCACCCGCTCGAGGCTACCACCCAGTCGAATCAGCGAGGCGACCAGCGTGTTGGGGTTGGCGAACACCTCGGCTTGCGCTTCGAGCGGGAACTGGCAGACCAGCCACACGTGGCCGACCAGCACGCCATAGACCCAGCCCGTGGAGCCGCAGGCGGCGGCGATTTCCATGATGACGTCGGCCCAGACCTCGGGACTGAGCTCGGAACCACCCCAGCGGTGGGCGAGGGCGATGTGGAACAGTCCGCTGTCGCGCAGCGCCTCGACTGTGGCATGCGGCAGTTGACGTAGGGCTTCGGTGTCCGCGGCGCGGGCGCGGAAGACGGGGGCGAGTGCCCGCGCCCGGGCGACCGCCTCCGCGGCGGTGGGTGGCGCAAGCTCCGTTCGCGACGGCGAGGCGACCACGGCCGAGGTGCCTGGCATGACCCGCTCATACTATCGCACAAGTGCACTACTTACAAGCGGCTGGTGCCGATCGGGTAGCCCATGGCGCGGTAGTAGCGCTCGGCGCCCGGGTGGAGCGGAACCCCGGTGTCCTGGGCAACCGTGTGCGGGTCGTACGACAGCGGCATATGCGTCAGACGGAACAGGCCGCGGTGCGCGTCCAGTGCTTCTGCCACCACGTAGGCGAAATCGGCGGGCAGGTCAGCTCGGGCGTAGATTACCTGCGGTGGCCGCTGCACCGTCGGCACCGCTTCGGTCACCCCGCGCAGCAGACGAATTGGCAGCGCCCCCGGCGTGCCGCCCAGTTGTGTGCAGATGGTCTGGATCAGCTCCGGCTCGAGCGGCAGGAATCGGAGGTTGAACAGGATCGAGGCTTCCAGCCAGTGCTGGGCCTCGGGCGTGTACGCCGCGTACACGTTGTCCATGATGACGTCGAAGTCGCCGCCGCGCACCGAGCGGTCGGCGCCCTCCTGGGGGTAGCCGCGCGGCGCTGGTGGTGACGGAAATCGGCCGCCCCAGCCTTCGATCTGCTGTCGCGACAGTCCGTCGTGCGCCCAGATCAGGCGACTGGCGGCGTCGGTGCCGCCCCGCACGCGCACCGGCATCTGTCGCTCGCGAATCTGCGCCAGGTGGGTCAGGCCGGTCTCCCAGCGGACAGCCACGCCCAGCCACGACGGGAACTCGATCGCCGCCAGGATGCGGAGATTGCCTCGGGGGGGGTCCTGGGCGTAGTCGTGGATGCCGGCGTAGGCCCACTGGACCCGCTGCGCAAATCCACCGCCGAAGTCCACCGCTCCGTCGGCAATCATCCGCGGATTGTTGATGCCGAACACGCGCCCGTCGATGCTGACGTGGTGCCCCAGCGGCGCGAGCGCCTGGGCGGTGATCTCTCCCAGCGTGCGCCAGGGCGTGCCCGAGCCCACCTGGCCGGCGCC
>JAFAWJ010000110.1 GCA_019242065.1 Chloroflexota bacterium | reverse complement strand
CGAAAAGGTGCGCGGGCCGCCCACGACCACCAGTCCGCGGCCGAGGTCCTGCACGTACGACTGCAACGTGCGCTGCTGGTCGAGGCTCAAGCTGGTGGCTGGTGTGTTGACGAGCACCACGCCGTCGAAGTCGGCGAGGTTCTGCGCGTTGGGCGGAACGCTGGCGGCCGGTCGCCGTGTGACTTGCAAGCCCTGGTTGCTCAAGAGGGAAGCCAGGGCATCGGCATCGCCAGGCTCGTCTTCGAGGACCAGGATGTTGCCGGCTGGTCTAGCGACGACCACGGAGGCCAGGGTGCTGGTCAGGCCGCCGACCCGAAGGTCGGCCTGGATCGCCACGAACCCGGGCGTGGTGATGGCCGCGGGCAGGCTGAGCTGGGTCTCGCCCGCTTGGAGGTGAAGGGGGCCATCGGCGACCAGCGTCTGGTCGACGTGCAGCTCGAGCTGGGCGTCGACAGGCTGGACGGCCTGGAAATCGAGCTGGACGTCAACACGGTCGCCCACGCGGGCGATGCTGGGGACGTTCAGCGCGTGGATCACGGCCAGTGGTTGCTGCCCGTCGGCTGGCGCAGGCAGCGGGACGTACGACACGGCGACTCCGGGCGGCAGCGTGTCGATCGGCGGCGAGCCGGCGGTCGGCCATCCGTCAGTCAACAGCACGATCTCGGGCGACAGGCCACTGTCGCGCTGCACGATGCTGCCCGCCAGGTCCAGGGCCGCGCTCAGGTCGGTGCTGCCGGTAGGCGGCGGCTGGAAGGTGGAGCCGGCCAGTTGCGCGCGCGAGCCGAAGTCGATCACGCTCGAATGGCTGCCGGCCGGCAGCGCGGCGCGGGCGTTGCTGACCCACGCGCGGGCCCAGGCGAGTTGATCGGCGGTGACGCTGTCGGAGGTATCGACGGCGAACACCACGGCGCGGCCGTGGCCGGCTGGCCGCAGCGTGGGCTGCGCGAGCGCCAGGATGACGAGCGCGGCGATCAACAGCCGGGTGACCAGGATGCCCGCGCGCAGGAGTTTCGGCGTGGACCGCACGCGCGCGCGAGCGGCGAACAAGACCAGCGGGACGGCCAGGACGAGCGCCAGCAGGACCAATGGCTGAGTCAAGCTCAGCGTGCGCAGAACGCCCAGGACCTGGGTCATGGCCACTTCATCCGCGTCTCGCAAACACCAGCCACTCGAGGCCCAGCACCGCGAGCGCCGCGGCCGCCAGCCACGGCCACAGGTCAGCCGAGCCGCTGGTCACGGCCTGATTCGAGCCCGTGACCGTCTCGAATGTCGGTGCCGGCCGCGGTCGGATGTCCGACTCCGCCGTATCGAACCGAGGTCCTACCATCGAGCCCGACGTATCGGACTGCGCAAGCAGGTACGCCGTGGCGTTGCTGATCAGGATCGGATACGCCAGCGACTTTTCCAGGCCGGTGATGGCCGGGTCGAAGGTCAGGCTGACCACCGGATGGCCTTCGAGGGTGCCCTCCATGATCAGCGGTCCCTGCTGGGTCCCGAGGACCACGTGCGCCCAACCGGGGACACCGCCGATCGACGGTGTTTCACCTTCCAGCGCGCCGAGGTCGAGCCCCTGCAAGAGCGGGTCGGCCGCCTCCAGCCGCTGCCCGCTGCCGAGGCCGACCCCGAGCAGCCATGCGCTGTCGGCCGGTGGATCCACCAGCAGTAGCGGGCCAGGTGGCAGCTGCCCGGGCAGCACACCGGCCAGTACCGTGAGCTCCGCGGGCTGCGCCGCATCGGCGGTGCGAACATGCAATGACGGGATCGATTCGATGGCACGCCGCAACCCGTCCGAGGCCTGACCCAGCAGGTCGACGTCACGCGGAGGGCCGCCCGGAGCGAGGGTGTCTAACTGGTCGTCGAGACTCAGTGCGTCGTGGCTCAGCAGGTGGACGCTGATAAGGTGCGCGTCGGCCGGCAGCGGGATGCTGAGCTGGGTGCTCGTGCGCGGCGGGATGTCGACCTGGCGCTCGTCCAGGGGCGAGCCGTCGGCGGTCAGCTGCATGGGCACGCTGGCGGCGCGCTCGGAGTCGTTGGCCAACTCGACGAACGCGGTCTGGCCGCGGCCGGTGGGGTCCATGCGCACGACGAGCGCCGTGACGGCCTGGTTGTCTGAGCCGCCGCCGGTCGGCACGACCTCGACCGGCGCGGCCAGTGGACCCACACCGTCAGGCGGCGGCCAGGCGCCGTCGGTGAGCAGGACGATCTGTCCGAGGCGCGCGGGGGTCTCGGCCAGGCGAGTTGAGGCGAGCGCGAGCGCCTCACGGATGGCAGGCGCGGTCTCGCCTGGCGTGGCTTTTTGCAGCGCCGCGCGGACGCTGGCGGGTGGGCCCTGGGCCAGCAGCTCGGCGTGCTCGCCGGCGCGGACCAGGCTGACGAGATCGGTTGGCTGCAAATTGTTCAGACGCTGCGTGGCCAGCTGGCGAGCCGCTTCGAAGCGACTCGGCGCGACGTCGGTTGCCTGCATGCTGGCGGAGGCATCGAGAACGAGGGCGACGTGGCGCGGCGGCGGGGCGGGCACGCTGATTCGCGCCAGGGCAGCCACGCCGAGCAGCGCGGCCAGCAACTGGAGGATCAGTAGCCAGGTGAACGGCGGCAGGTGGCGGCGGGCGCGGCCCATGCTGACCTGGGGCAGGTCGGCCCAGAGGAACAAAGCCGAGACGCGGTGGCGGCGGCGGGCGCCGAAGAGCCAGTGGACGACGAAGATCGCCACGGGAATCGCCAAAGCCACGAGCGCGAGACTCACCGCACCAGGCCACCGCGGCGGAGGTCGTCGAGCACCACCGCCTTTACCGGCCGGTCGGTGCGCACGCGCACATAGCGCAGGCCGCGCCGCCGGCAGTCCGCCTCGCGGCCCTCGAGCCATTCACCAACGCGTCGCCGATAGGCGGCCAGCGTCTCCTGGCTGACCCCCAGCTCGAGCGTCGCGCCCGACTCCGCGTCGATCAGCTCGACTTCGCCCGACACATTCGGCTCCAGCTCCTCAGGACTGACCACGTGCACGACGGCCACGTCGGCAATCCGCGCCCGCAGCGCATCGAGCCCGCCGGCCACGCCGTCTCGCGCCAGCAGATCCGAGACGACCACCGCCAGCGAGGCGCCCGAGACATCACGCGGCACGCACGCCGCCAGGCCAGCCTCCAGGTCCACCCGGCCGGCCGGCGCCAGCGCCGACAGCTGCTGGACCAGCTCGGGAACACGCGCGCGGCGGCTGAACGGTCCGACCCGCCACCCGTCGGGCAGCGCGGGACCGAGGCACGCGATACGCACCGCATCCGCACGGGAGGCGCCGACGTACGCCAGCGCCGCCACGAGCTGCGTCGCGAACTCGAATTTGTCGGGTGTGCCGGCGTCCATCGAGCTCGAGCAGTCCAGGATGAGGATGACGTCCAGGCGTTCGCGGGCCTCGGTGACTTTGACGTGCAGCGCCCCCAGCCGACCGTAGACATTCCAGTCGATGCGGCGGAAGTCGTCGCCGGGCACGTAGGCGCGGTAATCGACGAAATCCGTCGAGGGCGCGCGGCGGCGGCTGACGTGCTCGCCACCGGCGCCCGCTTGCGCCGACCGGCGCGACACAAACGACAGCCGATCAAGCTGGCGAAAGACGTCTTGCGGGATCGGTTGCTTACGCGCCACGCCGAGAAAGTCCTTGTGTCTAGGAACCCTGCTCCGGAACCGCCGACAGCAGCTCGGCGACGACGCGGTCGGTCGTCATGCCCCTGGCTTCGGCTTCGTAGTTGAGGATCAGTCGGTGGCGCAGGGCGGGCAGGACAACCCGGCGCACGTCGTCGAAGGCCACATTGAAGCGTCCGGCCAGGACGGCGTGGATCTTGGCCGCCAGGATGATCGCCTGCGCCGCGCGTGGACTGGCGCCAAACTTGACGTTGCGTTTGGCCGTTTCGGCGGCTTCGGGCAGCTCGGCATGGCTGGCCAGCACCAGGCGTACGGCGTAGTCGGCGACGTGTGAGGCCAGCGGAATCTCGCGCGCAATGGCCTGCAACTCCAGGACGCTGGCGCCGTCGGTCACGGGCGTCGGCGACTCGACGTGCGGACCGGTTGTGCGCTCGATGATCTGGCCGAGCTCGGCGCGCGACGGAAAGCCCACGTTGAGCTTGAAGAAGAAGCGGTCGAGCTCCGCCTCCGGCAACGGGTAGGTGCCTTCGAGCTCGATCGGGTTCTGGGTCGCCAGCACAAAGAACGGCAGAGGCAGCGCGTGGCTGGTGGTGCCAATGCTGACCGCCTGTTCCTGCATCGCCTCCAGCAAGGCGGACTGAGTGCGCGGGGTGGCGCGATTGATCTCGTCGGCAAGAACCAGGTTGGCGAAGATCGGCCCGGGCTGGAACTGGAAGGCGCGACCTGACGTGTGCTGGGTTTCGAGCAGGACGTTGGTGCCGAGAATGTCGGCGGGCATCAGGTCGGGCGTGAACTGAATCCGGCTGTACTGCAGGCTCAGCGCCCGAGCAATGCTGCGCACCAGCAGCGTCTTGCCCAGGCCAGGCAGCCCTTCGAGCAGGACGTGACCGCCGGCGAGCAGCGCGATCGTGACGCCGCGCACCACCAGGTCCTGCCCGACGATCACGCGGCCGACCTCGCGTTCGAGCGCCTGGACGGTGGTCCGCAGGCGGACGATGTCCTCCTCGGCGGGATCCGTATTCGGTTCGGGGACGACCCGCATCATCGGAAGTAGTCCCGCACGACGGGTCGCTCCTCGCCTGGTACCAGGTTCTGCTCGGGGATCACCTGACCGGTGTGCTGCGCTTGCGCCTGCTCGGCTACCGACTGGCCACCGAGTGAGGCATCGTCGGTCGACTGGTCCTCGGTTCCGTCGGCCGGTCGCACGCCAGCGCCAGGACCCAGCCGGGTGGGCACCTGCACCTGCTGGCCCGCACTGTCGAGGCGTGAGGCCGCGTTGGAGAAGGGATCCGGCGAGCTGCCCGTGCCCGCGCCCGCGCCGCCCTGATCGGCCGCGCCGTTGCCGGATTGGGACACACCCCCTGAGGCGGAGCCCGTCTGCTGGCCCGGATCCCCGTTCTGCGAGACCCCGGACGCGGCCGCGCTCGAGGCCCCGGATTGCGCACCGTTGGCTGCCTGCCCGCGCTGCGTCGACGTCGCTGAGCCCCGCGGCTGACCGAGCTGCTGTTGTTGCAACTGTCCCTGGTCGCGTTCGAGCTGATCGGCGGGCACGCTCCGCGAGCCGCTGCGCTGCACCTGGTCGGCCAGCGCGTTCAGGGCCTGACGCTGCTCGACATAGGTCGAGCGCGAGAGCGCCTGCGCCGCCTGTTGCTCGCGGTCGGCCAGCGCCCGGTCCGACTGGCTGGTGCTGGCGGCGGCCTGTTGCAAGCCGTGGGCGAGCTGTTGCTTGGCCGCGTCAGAAAGCTGATCGGCCTGGTCGCCGAGCGATTGGATCTGATCGTGGGCGGCGCCAAAGTCACCTTGCTGGATGGCCTCGGCGGCGGACTGCCCTGCCGAGACGCTACCCAGGCCCTGGGCCAGCATGTCCATGGCGACGCGCTCGGCCTGCTCCTGCTGGACGCGGCTGGCGAGATCGGCGGGCACGGCGCCAACCTGGGGGGGCGCCGGGACACCAGCCGTCTGGTCGGGTGCCGTGGCGGCGATCGGCACGCCGCGGTCAGGCGCCGCGTCATCAGCCGCGCTGCTGGCAGACACGTCGGCCAGGAGCGGAGCCGCCGTCCTCACCGGTCGCGGGACATGCGGAACGAAGGTCGCGGCGGCCAGCGCGAGCACCAGGGCGACGACCGCGATCAGCGCCTCGATGCGGGTGCGCGCCTCGAACGCCAGCCATGCCCGCGGGGCGGGCACCACGTGGCGGAGGGTGTCGCGGATCTGGACGAGGTCAAAGCGACCGCTGGGTCCCGACTGGCTGAGCTCGACCGCGGTCACGAGGCGTTCTGCCAATCCCAGGCGGCGGTCGGCGACGACGGCCGTCTGATGGGGCGACGGCCAGCGGACGATCGCAAGCGCGAGCGCGGCCAGCAGTGGCGCGGCGGCGAGCCAGAGCGCGGCCCGGTTGCCACCCGCGAGCCACAGCCCGAGACTGAGGACGATCAGCGCGACGCTACTGGCGACGAGTCCACGCAGCGCGGCCTGCGCCAGCCGTTCCAGACCCAGACGCCAGCGCAATCGTCCGAGCCGCGCACGCAGCTCGCCCACCGCGGAGTCGGGCGGCAGCGGGCGGGTGAGGCCTTCGACGTGCACGACAATGGGTCCAATCCAAAGTGCGGGGAAGTGGGCACCGTACCACGTCCCGGCGCTCGCGAGTAGGGTGGTCTACACGATTCTCAGGCTGCGAAACAACCCGAGACTGCCGACGGCGACGCCCAGCAGGTAGATCGGCCAGGCGAACGGACCGCCTCGGACGTTGAAGGCGGCTGCCAGGCCGTCGGGCAACTGCACGAGCGCATTCGCCATGAAGGCTGCCAGACACAATCCGGCGCCGCCGAGGATGGTCAGCAGCTCGGCCCGACGCAATCGCGGCAGGCCGTCCCCCAGCTCGCGGGCCATCGCCGCGCTGCCCGCCACCACGATCACCAGCGCCAGCAGGACCGGCGCCGCGACCGGACCCCACCACGGCAACGGGATCAGAAACAAGACGTCCGGCGCCAACGGCGATTCTGGCCACCCGGCGAACAACCAGAGGAACACGTAATAAAAGATGTCCCAGATGCCCATCGCGACGGCAAACGCGCCAATGCGTCCCGCGGCCGTCGAGGCCGCCAGGTAACCGACCGATCCCAGCATGAGCATCGTGGCGGCTTCACGTCCGACCTCGATCCCGACGAAGTCCGGCAGCGGCTGGAACAGCGAATGCCGCGGCCCGACCGGGTCGACGCCGCCGTAAATCGTGCGCAGGTACAGCACCGCGGCCGACTCGACGTAGGCCATGGCCACTCCGTACACGACCACGGCCAGCACGCGCGGCGCGGCCGCCCGGACGTTGAACCAGGGCGACTCGCGAACGGCGGCAACGCTTCGGACCTGGGGCCCCAGCAAGGTCGACGAAATTCTCACCCGCGGGCGCGAATGACTGGCGGACTAGCGGGTCGCGGCCACGGCCGTCCAGGGTGCTGGAGACGACCAGTGGTTGAGGTAGCTGACCTCAGCCGCCGGCAGGCGCTGCGTTGGACCGAACTTGCCCCGTGGGTACCCGAGTGGAATGCACAGGTGGAATTCCATGTCGGACGGAATCTTCAGCAACGCATAGACACGGTCGAGCACCTGCGCGTGCAGGGTGGTTGGTACCGAGCCGATGCCCAGGGCCCGCGCGGCCAGCATCAGGTTCTGCACGGCGGGGATCACCGACGACGCGCCGTTTTTCATCGCGGTCAGGGCGAGGACGATACAGGGCGCGTCCTTGATTTCGTCGGCAAGCCTTGCCGCGGCGGCGGAGCCGCGGTCTTCGGCGGGGATTTCCTCACGGCGAGTCCAGGGCCGCTTCTCGTCGCGGCGCTTAGCCCACCAGGCCTCGCGATACAGCGCGCCGAACTCGCGGATGACGTCGGGATCGGTGAGGATCAGAAATCGCGCCGGTTGACGGTTGCCACCGTTGGGCGCCTTGACGGCGGCCTCCATGATCAATTCAAGGTCGTCGACGGGGATGGGGTCAGATCGAAAGCGACGGATGGACCGCTGGCTGAACATGGCTTCGCCAAGTGGCATGCTGAGACGGGCGTAGTCCTGCTCCATGCGGGCAGGCTACACGGTTCAGGCGATCAAACGTGTTCAGGCCATGGCCCGCGCGCTGACGTGCGCTTCGGTGGGCTGGCGGCGGACGTGGCGCACGAGCACCAGCACCGCGTTCGGCACCAGCACGGCGATCAACAGGTACACCTGGCCAGCACCCAGCAGCTGCGCCGCGCCGGCGGTCAGGGCTGCCAGCAAGCCGAACCACACCTGGTCGACGTAGCGGTTCGGCGACGTCGGCGGGTCGGTCAGCATGAAAAAGGCCAGGAACAAAGCGGCCTGCAGGAAGGGCTCGCGGAACATTTCGGCGACGGCGTGCGCGTTCAGCGTCGAGGCCACCAGGAAGAAGCCGAAGTACGCGGCCAGGAACGTCAGGACGAGCGGGAACTTGTTCAGGCGATCGACGAGGAACACGCCAGCGGCGATCAGCACGATCAGCCACACCCACGACACGTCGCCGAGTGCGCCCCACCAGCTCTCGCCGCTGCCAAAGGCGATCGGCGCCAGGACGAGGGCCAGCGCCGCCGGATTGAAGATGTGACCGCGACCCGTCATCAGGATGCGCTTGCCAAGGACGGCGAGAGCGCTCGTCCAGGCGACCACGAGCCACGAGGTGTCGACCGACAGGATGCTGAAGACGAACAGCCCGCTCAGTAACGCACTCATCGGAAACCGGAAGCGCCTGGCGCTAGCCGACAGCCAGATGCCGTCGATCAAGCACGCCGGAACGATGGCGGCCACGAGGCTGGGCGCAAGTGCGGCGCCGCCGTCGCTGGGGATGGCGATGGCCAGCAGAATCGCCAGAATGACCAGCATCTGGACCTTGGGCGTGCGCAGCAGCCGGCTCACAGGTTCACCTTGCTGACGGCGCCGTCTGGGGCGACCAGGATCGCACCGACGGCTTGCTGCGCGAGGAATGCCAGTCCGCGCTCGCGACCCAGGACCAGCGCGGTCGTGGATAGTCCGTCGGCGGCCATCGCGGTGGGCGCCACGACGGTGACACTCGCCACGTCCTCGCGTGCCACGCGTGTGCGCCCGTCGACCAGGTGCCCCGGCCGCTCGTAGTCGCCCGAGGTGCACACGGCCGCGTCGCTCACGTGCAGCGTCTCCACCAGCACGCTCGCGGCGCGTGGATGCTGGATACCCACCCGCCAGGACTCGCCGTCGGCATTGTGCCCACGCACATACAGATCGCCACCGGCTTCGATACACACGTCCTCGTACCTCTGTAGCTCGCGCGCGGCCAGGTCGATCGCCAGCCCTTTGGCCACCGCATTCAGGTCCAGGATGACCGGCCGCCGCAGCCGAATCGTCCGTCGCCGCCGATCGAGCTTGACGTCGCGATACGACCCCGATCCAGCCGAAACCGGCGTCTGCACGATCTCGCCCGTCCGATAGTTGGTGTTGAACCCCAGGCCTTCCATGTACGCCCCGAGTGTTGGATCGAACGCGCCATCCGATTGCTCGGCGAGGTCCACGGCAAACGCCACGGCTTCGAAGAGCAAGGTGCTGACTTTCACCGCCTCACCAACTCGAAAGTTGAGCAGTTGCATCACCTCGCTGCCGGGATCGAAGCGGGTGCAGATGCGCTCGACGGTCTCGAACCAGGCCAGCGCCCGCTGGACGTCGGCTTCCACGACGTCTCGCGGCCCTGTGGTGACGACCTGGATCGTGATGCCCGTATCCATCGACACGCTGGTGAAAGCGTGGCTGAGGCGCGGCGCGGCTGGTCGTCGGCTGGTGTCCACAGGCATCTGCTCAAGACCCATGGGCGGCCGACAGCGCCTGCGTCACGGCGTCGCGGAAGGCCATCGAGCTGTAGGTGGCGCGGCTGACGATGTCGACCTGGGTGCTCTGGCGCTGGACCACTTCGGCCGGCAGACCGGCAATGTCCCGCACGGGGTACTGCAGCGTCGAGCGCGTGATGGATACGTTGGCGATACGTCCGCCCTGCACCTGGACGCTGACCCACACGTCGCCACGGCGACTGGTGCCCTGGCCCGTGTAGGTTCCATCTTTATAGGTGGTCTGGGCCGTTGCAGCGCCGCTGGAGCTCGCTGGAACCGTCGAGGCTTGCGCCGTCGTCCCTGA
>JAFAWJ010000630.1 GCA_019242065.1 Chloroflexota bacterium | reverse complement strand
TCGGCTGCTGGGCTGCTGGCGCCCGCCGCAGATGTCCCAGGCGCGCCAATCGGGCGCGGAGGTCGTGACGTCGTGTCCAGCACGTTGACGCCCGCGTTGGCTCGCCAGCCGTCCATGCGCTCGACGCCGATCTGGGAGCGCCCGGCGTTCCTCGGCTACATCTTGCTGGCGCCCATGTTGCTTCTGGTGGTCGGCCTGTCGGCAGTACCGATGGCGTACTCCCTGTGGATGTTCGTCCACAACTACAATCCGTTGCGGCCTGAGAACACCGCATTCGTCGGCTTGGGCAACGTCCAGCAGTTGCTCGCGGATCCGCGGGTGTGGAGTGGCTTGCGGACCACGCTCACCTACGCGTTGATCGCCGTCCCGGCGTCGTTCATTCTGGGCCTGGCCATCGCGCTGTTATTCAACAACGACTTCCCCGGCGTCAAAGTCTTCCGCGGTCTGGCCCTCCTTCCACTGATGGTCATGCCAGTGGCAGTGGGCCTGACGTTCCAGATGTTGTTCAACTATCAGTTTGGACTGTTCAACTGGATCATCATGTCGCTGCATGGTCCGCGCTTGCAGTGGCTGAGTGACCCGACGCTGGCCTTCGCATCGATCGTTGTACTCGACGTGTGGCAGAACACACCGTTTGCGATGCTGGTGTTGCTGGCGGGCCTGCGAACGGTGCCGGCCGAACCGCTGGAAGCGGCGCGCGTTGACGGCGCCAGTGGCTGGCAGACCTTCGTGCATGTGACGTTGCCGATGCTGCGACCCGTCATCCTCGTGGTGTTTCTGCTGCGCTTCATTGGCACGTTCAAGCTGTTCGACGAGATCTATTCGCTCACGCAAGCCGGACCAGGCCACGCGACAGAGACGCTGGCGTACTACGTCTATGTGCTCGGGTTCCAGGCGTTCGACCTGGGCTATGCGTCGGCTGTTTCGTATCTGCTGCTGCTGTGCCTCGCGATCGTGGGCGTCGTCCTGATCGTTCGACTGGAGCGGGACCAGCAGACATGACCCGCACTCGTGGCCGGCGCCGGTGGCAACTGGTTGGCATGTACCTGCTCAGCGCCCTCGTCCTGGTGTTCCTGCTCACGCCGGTGTGGTGGATACTGACGACGTCGATCAAAGACCCTGCCGACTATACGGTGTGGCCGCCGGTCATCGTTCCCACGCGCTTTTCGCTCGAGGGGTGGCAGACCGCTTTTGGCCAGTACCAGGCAGGCAACTATTTGCGAAACAGTCTGATCATTTGCGGCGGCGCGACGTTGATGGCCATGCTGGTCGGCACCACCGCGGCGTACGCGCTTGTCCGTTTCCCGGTGCGCGGGAGCCGACGCCTGGCGTTTGGCATCCTGGCGCTGCGCATGTTTCCCATCATCGCGCTTGCAATCCCGCTCTTTGCGGTATTCCGCACACTGGGTTTGCTGAATACCTACCTGGGACTCATTCTCGCCTACCAGCTGCTCCTGGTGCCGTTTGTGGTGTGGATGATGCGCGGCTTTCTGGCGGATATTCCACGCGAACTGGACGAAGCTGCCCTGGTTGACGGTTGTACGCCACTCGGCTCACTCGTACGCGTGGTACTGCCGCTGACGCTGCCTGGCTTGGCAGCCACCGCCACATTCGCGGCGTTGCTGGCCTGGAATGAGTTTCTGACTCCGTTGCTGTTTTCGCAATCAGCCAGGATTCAGCCGGTGTCCATGCTGGTCGGCAACTTCGTGGATCCGAGTCGGGGCATCCAGTGGGGTCCACTCAGCGCCGTCGCCTCGGTGAGCATCCTGCCCATGCTGTTGTTCGCGCTGTTGCTACAGAAGTACCTGCTCAAAGGTCTCACCATGGGCGCGGTCAAGGGGTAGTCGAGGTCTCGAAGGCCGCGACGGCCGTCGCCATGCGCTGCAGACCAGCGACCGAATAGCAGATTCGCGCGAGGTCAGCGATTTCGGCGTCGGTCGCTCCCGCGATACGCGCACGCTGAGCCAGCAACCGAGTTCCCGACTCCGAGCCGCTGAAAAGGTCCAGTGCGAGGGCGACCAGGAGCTTGGTCTTCACGTCGAGCGCGCTGGGCGTGTAGTACGCCTCCTCGCGGATGGTGGCGACCTGGGCGACGAAGTCTGAGTTGAATTCGCTAAAGCGGGTCAGAAACGGTGGGAGTGGCGTCTGGGGCATGCCACCCAGTGTGGCCGCGCCAGGGGCGGTAGCGTCAAGCAAGCGAGACGCGCAAAGGACCCGCGGCTCGAGAGGGAGAGCCGCAGATGCCCAGGTCCATCGAACCGATGTCCGGCGTCTCGCCTGGCTGCACCGTCACGTTGTAGCGGCTGGTCGTCAGCGAGCCTTCTGGATCGGAGATCGCCTCGACCGTGAAGTTCTGCGCGGCCGGCAGCCCGACCAGGCTGAACTTGCCCGTGCCATCGGTCAGGGTCTGGACAGTGGTGCCTTCGGCGGTGACCACGATGTGGGGCGCCGGGGCGTCCTCGGCCGGTCCACAGGTGACGGCGCCGACCACCGTACCCGTGCTCGAATCAGCAACCGGGTCCGCCTGAGCGGCGACGAGCACGGGACCGTACGACTGTCGGACGTGCGCGCGCCGCGGCCGTGTTGCGAGCCCACACCAGCACCGTCTTCAGCGCGGCACTGTCAGCCGACATCGCCCATCGGCTGACAGCGCGCTAGCGCACTGATCGCCTCACGCTTCGGCAGGCTCCAGCAGCCGGCCATCGCCGGCGCGCTGTCCCACGGTCTGGATGAGGTCCTTGCGGAGCGTATCTTTCATGAAGAACAACACCACCGCCAGCATCGCGTAGCCGGCCGCGAAGATCGGGAACGATGCCGCGACCGACGGCATGATGCCTGGAATCAGCGCGTAGCCGACCGCCAGTAGACCGGCCAGGAAGTTGCACGCCGCAAAGCCGGTAGCGCGCACCTCAGTCGGGAACAACTCTTCGACCGAGCCCCAGATGCCCTGGCCAAATGGCGCCAGAAAGAGTGACGCTAGCAGCAGGCCGACCACGAACAACGCCCACTGCTCGGTCAACAGGCCGTACGTCGCGTAAAACGGCACCGTCAGCAGGACGAGTGTGATATTCGTCCGCTTGCGTCCATAGCGCTGGGCCAGCCAGCCGCCGCCTGCCGTCGCGAACATCGCGACGAAAAACCAGATGGCGAGCCAGGTACCTGTCGTCGCTGGCCCGAGGCCGCGCTCCGTGCTCAGGTACAGCGAAACGAAGACGGCGAACCCATTCCAGAGGTAGTACAGGCCGATCACCAGCGATCCCGTGGTCACCTCCCTGGGATAGCGGCGCATGGTCGACCAGTAAATCTGCAGCAGGTTGGGGCGCTTGCCTTCGGCGGCACGCTGTTGCTGGACCTCGGTGAAGCGCGGACTTTCGGGGATCTTGCGCAGGATGAAGTACACCAGGATCGCGGGAATAATCCCGAGAAAGTACATGTAGCGCCAACCGAGCGTTGGCAGCAGGACGACCGACGCAATGGCGACCAGCACAAACCCGAGACAGTAGCCGGCCGCCTGCACGCCCTGGGCAAGCGCCCGGCCTGAAGGCGGCGAGGCTTCGGTGGCCATGATCGACGAGGGAAAGTTGGCGGCGGTGATCGGAAAGCGCGTCAGCGACGTCGCGAAGCCGAAGAGGAACCAGGTACTGGTGAGGCCGGTGAGCCCGGTCAGAAGCGAGTAGCCGAGCACGCCCCAGGCCAGCACCGCGCGCCGTCCGTAGCGGTCGGCGAGGGGCACCAGGACGATGCCCGCGATGCGGCCGATCCAGCCGACGATCAGGATCAGCACGCCCGCGTCGAGCCGCGACACGTTGAAGTCGGTCAGGATCGACGGCAGGGCCACCTGAAAGGTGTTCTGCTCGTAGATGTCGAAGACGTAGACGAGATAGCAAATTGCTACGACCACGACCGCCGGACGTGTCCACCTGTCGACCGAAGACACCACAGGTACGTCGCGTGGTGCGACGCCGGTTTGTGCGACGGATGCCTGCATCACCGCCTCCTCTTCAGCCCCGAGCGAAGCGCCACCCCCGTGCCGGGCGCCCCGCTCGATCGCGGCTTCATCGTAGGACGGCCCCGAGGGTGCGTCAACGGCCGAAAAGCCTTGAACCGTAGCCAGTAGTGCTTACGGAGCGCTCCAGGTCAGGTTGCCGTCGCCGTCGAACATGTGGATGGCCGGGGTGTTGTCTTCCGCGACGAGCATGTCCAGGCGGATGCGCGTTCCATCCTGAGCCCACAACACGAAGTCGGCGGTTTCGGGCGCCTGGCCAGTCGGACCACCGGCTCCCATCAGGACCCGCGTCGTCTGGCCATCCGGGCTCAGCACGTACATCGACGCATTGGCCCCGGCGCCGAGCGCCATCCGCGCGCGATCGGTGCTGGTCGGACCGACCGTGACACTCTGTTCGGCCCGAAGCGCGGCTTCCTGCGCAGCCACGTTGGAAGGTAGTGCCAACGTCAGCACGAGAAAGGTGGCGACCATGGATGTCACCGAAGACGCGACGACTGAAAGGATGACTGTTCGCACTGCCCACGTCTCTCCCTCTGCGTAGATTTCGGCGGATCGTATGTCGGCGCGTGTGGTGCTGTCAGAGCGTTCGCTTCTGGCACACTGATCGCGAATGAGCTCGCCTACGACACTGGCTATTGATATCGGCGGCACGGGTCTCAAGGCTTCGGTGCTGGATGCGATGGGCGGTAACCTATCGAACCTCGAACCTCTCGACGAAGCGCGGGCCAGGTACGCCGATCTCGCCCAAGCTGCGCGATGCCTGGGCGGGCTACCCGCTCGGCGCGGAGCTCGAAACGCGCTTCGGCAAGCCGGTCCGCCTGGCGAACGACGCCGACATGCACGGCCTGGCGGTGATCGCCGGCGAGGGACTCGAGCTCGTCGTCACGCTCGGCACAGGGCTCGGAACCGCGCTCTTCTACAACGGCACGCCGACCCCGCACCTGGAGCTGGCGCTGGTCCCATATGAGGAGGATGGAACGTTCCAGGACCTGCTGGGCAATCAGGCCCGCCGCCGCATCGGCAACAAACAGTGGAGCAAGCGGGTGCATCAGGCTGTCGAGACGTTCGACGCATTGCTCCAGTACGATCGCCTCTACGTGGGCGGTGGCAACGCACGTAAGCTCACCGTTGATCTCGGGCATCGCGCTCAGATCGTGGATAACGCCGCCGGCATTCTGGGCGGGATCAAGCTCTGGGACGTCGCGACTATCTAGCAGAGGTT
>JAFAWJ010000620.1 GCA_019242065.1 Chloroflexota bacterium | reverse complement strand
CTGCGGCGCGACGGGCGCTACCGCGACAAACTGGCTCGACTCGAAGGACCGATTCAGCAAGAGCCCGACGATCGACTGCGGTTGATCTTCACGTGCTGCCACCCGGCCCTTGCGCGCGAGGTGCAGGTCGCCCTCACGCTTCACACGGTGTGCGGCTTCAGCACCCACGAAATCGCCCGCGCGATGCTCACCTCGGAAGCGGCCATCGCGCAGCGCCTGGTGCGCGCGCGACGCAAGATCCGCGAGGCCGGCATTCCGTATCGACTGCCTGATCCGGATGATCTCGACGAGCGGCTCGCCGAAGCGCTCGCCGTGCTGTACCTGGTGTTCAACGAAGGCTACCTCGCCAGCGCCGGCGACCAGCCGCAGCGGCGTGATCTCACCGCCGACGGGGAGTGGTTGGTGTCGCTACTGGCCCGGCTCCTGCCGGACGAGCCCGAGGTGCTCGGCTTGCTAGCTCTGATGCGCCTGCATCGCGCCCGCTCAGACGCGCGCTTCGACGCACGCGGTCGCCTGGTGTTGTTGCGCGACCAGGACCGCGCCCGCTGGGACCACGCGGCAATTGCCCGCGCGTCCCGGCTGCTGCTCGACGCGGCGCGCCTCCGCCGCCCCGGCGTGTACCAGGTCCAGGCCGCCATCGTGGCCTGCCATGCCGAAGCGCCGAGCTGGGAAGCGACCGACTGGCCACAGATTCTGGCGCTCTATGACGCGCTGGCCAGCATGTCCCCGTCGCCGGTGGTCAGTCTCAATCGAGCGATCGCCCTGCGCTACGTCCACGGGCCCGCGGCGGCGCTGGCCGAAGTCGACCGACTTGCGCCTGATCTGAGCCGCTACCGCCTCGTCCACGCCACACGCGCCGAGCTGCTGCGAGACCTTGGGCGCCCGATGGAGGCGCGCCTGGCCGACGAGCAAGCGCTGGCACTGACGTCGAACCCCGCCGAGCGGACACTTCTCGAGCAACGCCTCAGCTGAGGCGTTGCTGGGGATCTATGTCGACTGGGGCAACTTGACCGCGCCGCGCCTCGGTGCAGAGGCCGACGGGGGCGGCACCATCGGGCCGATGTTGCCATCTGGAGCGGTGTCCAGGTCCACGATGACCGGCGCGTGATCGCTCGGCAGCGTACCTTTGCGCGCCTGGCGGTCCACCCAGGCCGCCTTGACACGCTCGGCCACCGGCGTGCTGGCCAGCACCAGGTCGATGCGCATGCCCAGGTCCTTGTGAAACATGCCGGCGCGGTAATCCCAGTATGTAAAGACGCGTGCGGTCGGCCAGTGCTCGCGCACCACGTCATGCAGGCCGACGGCTTGCAGGTTGGCGAGCGCCGCGCGCTCCGGTGGCGTCACGTGCGTCTGGCCAATGTATGCCTCCGGATCGAACACGTCGGCGTCGGTAGGCGCGATGTTCATGTCGCCGCACACGACCACCGACCCGCTCTGGGTCTGCGCCACGTCGCGCAGCGCGGCGAACCAGGCGAGTTTGTACTGGTAGTGCTCGGAGTCGGGCACGCGGCCGTTGGGTGCGTACACCGAGGTCACGCGCACCCCAGCACAGGTGGCAGTGACCGCGCGGGCCTCGGGATTCGGGAACCCGGGCGCGTTGGCGACCCCGCGACTCACCTCGTCCAGGCCGACGCGCGACAGGATTGCCACCCCGTTCCACTGCCCTTCGCCATACAGCGCCGCCCGGTAGCCGCGCTCCTCCAGTGGTTTGCCCAGCAGGCTCGTGAACGCCTCGTCCGCCAGCTTGGTCTCCTGCAGGCACACCACGTCAGGCCGGCGTTCGTCGAGCCAGGGCAGCAGACGCGGCACGCGCTGCTTGACCGAATTGACGTTCCACGTCGCAATCCGCACCCGATCAGGGTAGTGTCTGTGACGTCATCCGCTACCCGAATAAGGACAGGCCCGGCGTGTATCTTTGAAACTGGAGAGCTATGCGCCTGTTTGCCGACGTGCCGGTTGGTCGCAAGCTGCTGGCGGGCTTTGGCCTCGTCCTGTTGCTGCTGCTCGGCCTCAGCGTGGCCGCCTTTGTGACGACGCATGGCAATGACGAGGCGAGCGGGTGGGTTGCCCATAGCCTCCAGGTGATAGCCCTGGCCGAAGCTACCGAGGCCGACCTGGTCGACATGGAGACTGGCTACCGCGGCTTCCTGCTGACCGGCCAGGAGCAGTTGCTCGATCCCTATACCGCCGGCCTGGCTTCCTACCCCGAGCGGTTGCAGGAGTTGGAAGCGCTCACGGCCGACAATCCCTCCCAGGTCCAGCGCTGGCAGACTATCGGCGACCTGACGCAGCAATGGACGCAGCAGATCACTGATCCACGCATTCAGCTCCGCCGCCAGGTGGCGGAGGGCGCGCAGCCGTCGCAGGAGCTGGTGGATCTGGTCAGCACCGGCGAAGGCAACGACCAGTTCACCGCCATCCGCCAGGTGTTCGACCAGGCGATCGCCACCGAGCAGGATCTGCTGGCCACCCGGCTGGCGATGGCCGAAGCTGCCAATCAGCGGTTGTTTGCGACGCTGCTCATCGGCACGGCGTTCGCACTGCTGGTCGGCCTGGCCGCCGCCTTGCTCCTGACACGCGATATCACCGACGCCGTGGAGCGCATGGCGGCCGCGGCCACCGCCGTCGCCGGCGGCGACCTGACGCGTCGCATTCGACTCGATCGCCGCGACGAGATCGGCCAGGCCGCGGCCGCCTTCGACAACATGGCCGATCGGCTCCAGGTCACCATCGTCGATCTCGAAAACTCGTCGGCAGAGCTGACGCGCAAACAAGTCGAGCTCGAGCGGTCCAATCGCGAACTGCAAGACTTCGCGTCGGTCGCCTCGCACGATCTGCAGGAGCCACTCCGCAAAGTCCGCGCCTTCGGCGATCGCCTCTCGGCCAAATACGGCCCAGAGCTGACCGACCAGGGCCGCGACTACCTGGCGCGCATGCAGGACGCCGCCGCGCGCATGCAGGCGCTCATTAACGATCTGCTCACGTTTTCGCGCGTCGCCACCCGCGCCCAACCCTTTGTGCCAGTTGACCTGGACAAGCTGGTCAACGACGTCGCGTCCGACCTCGAAGTGCGTATCCAGCAGTCCGAGGCGACACTCGACATCCAGCCACTACCGACCATCGACGCGGATCCCCTGCAGATGCGGCAGTTGTTCCAGAATCTGATCTCCAATGCCCTGAAGTTCCAGCGTCCCGACAGTCCGCCGCTGGTGCGGGTCTACGTCGAGGATGTCGACGAGTCTGACGTACGGGTTTGCGTGCAGGACAATGGCATTGGCTTCGACGAAAAGTACCTCGACCGGATTTTCACCATATTTCAGCGTCTGCACGGCCGGGTCGAGTACGAGGGCACCGGTGTCGGACTGGCGGTGTGCCGTAAGATCGTCGAACGCCACGCAGGGACGATTACTGCTCGGAGCGCGCCAGGTGAGGGCGCGACGTTCATCGTGACTTTGCCGCGTTCACAGCCCGAACCGCTGGAGGTCGCTCCGCACGTGCCGTCCCGCGAGCTCCAGGAAGTGGCATGACCATGCAGCCCCACCCGATCATCATCGTCCTCGCCGACGACGATCCAGATGATTGCGTGCTCGCGCGTGAAGCCCTCGAGGAGAGTCGTCTGTTCAATGAGCTGCACACCGTCAGCGATGGTGAGGAGCTTCTGGCGTATTTGCGGCACGAGGCGGCGTACGCTCCGCCGGCTGAGTCGCCGCGCCCGGGCCTGATCCTGCTGGATTTGAACATGCCCCGCAAAGACGGCCGCGAAGCGCTGCGCGAGATCAAGGCCGATCCCAGTCTGCGGTCGATCCCCATCGTGGTGCTGACAACCTCCAGAGCCGAAGAAGACATCTACCGCACGTACGACCTGGGCGTCAGCTCCTTCATCTCCAAGCCAGTCACGTTCGAAGGGCTGGTTGACGTGATGAAAGTCCTCGGTCGGTACTGGTTCGAGATCGTCGAATTGCCCGGTTCGCCTGACGAGGCCAATTAGGTGTCGTTGTCTGCTCTGCATCCACGTGGGCCGACAGGTTCCGAGCGCGAGCCGTCCACGCCGGTCCGCGTCCTGCTGGTGGACGACGACGAAGACGATTGGGTGCTGGTGCGCGATGCCCTCGACGGATCCGCGCCCTGCCGCTACCTCGTCGACTGGGCCGCGACGTGGGACGACGGCCTGGTGGCGATCGCCCGTGGCGAACACGACGTGTGTTTGATCGACTATCGGCTCGGCGAGCGGAGTGGCATCGACCTGATTCGCGAGGTGGTCCAGACCGGTCGGCGGACACCCCTGATCCTGCTAACTGGGGTGGGTGACGACGACGTGGATCGCGCGGCCGCCCGCGTCGGCGCCGCCGACTACCTGGTCAAAGGTCGGCTGGATGGTGAGCTGCTGGATCGTTCCATCCGCTACGCTCTCGAACGGCTCCGTGCCGAGGAGCGCGCGGTGGCCGTCGCCCGCGCCGAGGTGGCCCAGGCCGACGCCGAGCACGCGCGCGCCCAGCTCCAGCAACTGGTGGCCACCATTGCTCACGATCTGCTGCAGCCGCTGGCCGCCATTCGTGGCCGGGCGCAATTGCTCCAGCGCCAGGCCGGCCGTCCGGACACCGCCGAGCGACTCACCGAAGGCCTGGATCGGATCGCCCAGACCGCCACGGATATGGCCGATCAGCTGGCCGAGCTGGTCTCGGCCAGTCGCTCCGAGGTCACGCTGGTCCTGGATCGGTCACCGACCGATCTCAGTGCTCTGGTGCGTCAGGCTGTCTCGGGTGTCGAACAGACGACTGACCGGCACGTGTTTCGGTGCGAGCTGCCGGAGTCCAATGTGCAGGGCAACTGGGACGCCGGGCGGCTCAAGCGGGTTGTCAACAACCTGTTGTCCAACGCCGTCAAATACAGCCCCGCGGGCGGCGAGATCGTCGTGCGGGTGAGCCCGAGTTCAACCTGCACGCTGCTGGTCGTCGAGGATCACGGCGTGGGCATTCCGTCAGCGGACCTGCCGCGGGTGTTCGAGCCGTTCCATCGCGGGCGCAATGCTGCGCGCACAGTCGCCGGCGCGGGGATTGGTCTCGCCTCCGTCCGCCAGATCGTCGAAGCGCATGGCGGCAGCGTCGACGTCGACTCTCGCCTCGGCGTCGGCAGCACCTTCACCGTCCGCTTGCCGCGATGAGCGCCTCCTCGTCGGGTCTGGAACGACTGCACGCCGCCATGGCGGCGCACGTCGAGCGCCACGAGCTGCCCGGCCTGGTGACGCTGGTCGCCCAGGACGACGACGTCCACGTCGACGCCATCGGCACCAAAGCCGTTGACTCGGATGAGCCGCTGCGTCGCGAGACGCTGTTTCGGATCGCGTCGATGACCAAGCCCATCCTCGCGGTCGCGACGCTGCTCCTCATGGAGGACGGCAAACTCGAGCTGGACGATCACGTCGAGCGCTGGTTGCCCGAGCTCAGCAACCGGCGCGTGCTGCGGCACATCGACGGACCCCTTGGCGACAGCGTGCCTGCCCGTCGTCCGATCACCGTCGACGATCTGCTGACGTTCCGTATGGGCTTCGGGATGGTGACCGAGCCGAGCATGGATCCGCCGTTTCCAATCGTGCTGACCGCCAAGGAGCTCCAGCTGGTGCTCAACCAGCCAGACCCGCGCACGCCACATGCGCCTGACGCGTGGATGCAGCGCTTCGGCAGCCTGCCTCTTATGTATCAGCCTGGCGAGCGCTGGCAGTACAACGTCGGCTCGCTCGTGCTGGGCGTGCTGGTAGCACGCGTGGCCGGCCAGCCGCTCCCTGACTTCTTTCGCACCCGCATCTTCGAGCCGCTCGGGATGCGCACGACGGGCTTCAGCTTGCCGCTGGAGATCACCCGCGACCTGCCGGCGTATTACATCACCAACTTTGAATCCGGCCGCCTGGAGCGCCGCGACGTCTCGACGCCCGAGGAATGGTCTCGGCCGCCCATCTTCCCGTCCGGTGCCGCCGGACTGATTTCCACGGCTGACGACTACCTCACCTTCGCCCGCTGTCTGCTGAACGGCGGCGAATACCGAGGCCAGCGGGTGCTGTCGGCAGAGTCGGTCGAGCTGATGACCACCAATCACCTGACGCCGGAGCAGATGGCGACCGGCGGCATGATCCTGGGCGGCGTCGGTTGGGGCTTCGGGGTCAGCGTCGTCACGGAACCTGGCGACGCGTGGCCGGTGCAGGGTCGATATGGCTGGGCAGGCGGGTACGGCACCGACTGGTTCAACGATCCACACCGCGGCATCGTGGCCATCCTGCTGAGCCAGACCAGCGACGTCATGTGGAACGGCATGCTGGGAGAGTTCGACCAGCTCGTCGCCGGCTGCTTCACGTAGTCGGCCGCGGTCACTCAACGCCATGTCCACCTTCGACGACTCCCTGCGCCTGCGCGCGACCTTCGACGCCGCCGCCGAACGCTACGCTCGCGCGCGGCCCGGCTATCCTGCCCGGCTGTTCGACGATGTCGTGCAACTCGTTGGCCTGGAGCCCGGCGCACGCGTCCTCGAAATCGGCTGCGGCACGGGTCAGGCGACGCGACCTCTGGCCGAACGCGGCTTCCGCATCGTCGCGGTCGAGCTGGGCGCCGCGTTGGCCGCCGTGGCGCGCCGCAATCTGGCGGCCTTCCCCTCGGTGGAGGTCGTCGTCGGCGCTTTCGAAGCGTGGCCACTGCCGCCCGAGCCCTTCGACCTGGTGCTGGCCGCCACGGCCTTCCACTGGCTCGATCCCGCCATGCGCCTGGCAAAGACCGCCGCCGCCCTGCGACCCGGCGGGTGCCTGGCCATCGTAACGACCGATCACGTCGCGGGCGGCACCGAGCCCTTCTTTGTCGACGTGCAGACGTGCTACGAGCGCTGGGACCCGGCCACGCCCCCCGGTCTGCGTCTCCAGCCGGCCGACGAGATCCCAACTGAGTCCTACGCGATCGAGCGCTCATCCTGGTTCGAGATGCCGATCGTGCGCCGCTACACCTGGGAGCAGGCGTACACGACGGACAGCTACCTCGACGTGCTGCTCACCTATTCCAACCACCTGGCGCTGCCATCCGAGGCCCGCGCCGGCCTGCTGAGCTGCATCGCCCACCTGATCGATGTCGACTACGCCGGCGCGATCCGCAAGCGGTACCAGAACGAGCTGCTAATCGCCCGCCGCCGCACCTCACCCGCGGGCGCCCCTCTCGAGGGCGAACCTTGCCTCAGCGCGCCGGGCTGATGGCCGCCCGACCCTGAACGGTCAGGCACACACCGCTGCTCTCGGGCAAGCCCGGCTCGACCACGATCAATCCCTGGTCCAGCGCGTCTTCCCAGAGCGTGAACCGTGGGCAGTGGCTGCCCCACGCCTCCATGCTGTCCGCGTAGGTGCGCGGGCGGAACGCGACCCACACCAGGAACTCGCGCATCGCGGCTGACACGCGCTCACGCTCGACCCCGACGCTCATAACGACCTGAAGTCTACGTCTGGCGCAGCCACATTCCATGGCAGGGGGACGAAGATCGACACACCCAGGCTGGGATTCGGCCTGAAGTCGTGCGCGGCTCAACTCGTGAACCACGCATTGGTGAACGACACGGCATCGTGCAGCAGAAACGCCAATCCCTGCAGCCTGGCCGTCGCGCCAATGCGGAACGGCGCCGTTGCGATCGGCCACACAAATGCCTCGTCGATCAGCATGTCGTTGACCTGCGAGTACAGCTGCTTGCGTTTGCCCGCATCCGGCTCAGATCCGATCGCATTCACCAGCTGGGTGTACTGGTCGCTCTGGAATGCCTCGTTGTTGCCCGCCGGGTTATAAGCCGAGCCGGTCAACAGCGTCCCGGGGAAAAGTTGCGCGGTGCCAAACGCCGTCGAATAGATGCCCTGATAGGTGTGGCCCACCACAGTGTTGACCCACGACGACAGGTCGGTCTGCTTGATGCTGGCCGTGACGCCGATGCTGGCCAGGGCGGCCTGCTGGATCTGGGCAAAGTCGCTCAGCTCCGGGTAGAGCGAGACCGGCCAGATCTCCATCTGCAGGTTCGAGACGCCGGCCTGGTTCAGCAGCGACCTGGCTTTGTCGAGGTCGTAGCTGTAGGCGTTGGCCTTGTCGGCCTCGTACGCTGGTGAAAACGACGGCCACGGACACGACTGCGCCGTTCCGAAGCCCAGCGAAATCGTGTCGACGAAGCGTTTGCGGTCGAGCGTATACGCCAGCGCCTGACGCACGCGCTTGTCGTCGAACGGCTTGACCAGCGTATTCGGACCCAGATAGAAGAAGCGGCCCTCAGGCTCCAGCAGCGATTGGTAGTTGGCGTCGTCCTTCAAGCGCGCGAAGTCGTGGATGGGCGGGTCTTTGACTATGTGCTGTGCGCCCGATTCGAGGCCGGTGATCATCGCCGACGGGTCACGGAAGACCGACATGACGAAGCCATCCACGTACGGCCGGCCGCTCTGCCAGTAGTTGGGATTCTTGACCGCCGTGAAGTGGTCGCCCTGGTTCCACTCGACGAACCTAAATGGCCCGGTGCCGACCGGCGTGCTCACCGTCGCACCGTCGGCGACCGGCTCCATGATGCTGACGTATTCGAACAGGTCGAAGGTCCCTGGTCGCGGCTGGTTGGACTTGAGGACCACGGTGTATTTGTCGGGAGTGTCGATCGAGGTGAACCAGGCGGCCTGGGCGGGCACGCTGCCGTTGCTGATCTTGGGATCCTTCACGCGCGTCAGGTTCCACTTCACGTCGTCGCTGGTGAGCTCGCGACCGCTGTGGAACAGCACGCCCTTGCGCAGGTTCAGCTGGATCTGGGTCTGATCGGTGCTGAGGTCCCAGCTTTCGGCCAAGCGCGGCTGGGGCTGCAGGCTGAGATCGTATTCGGTGAGGCGATCGAAGAGCTGGAAGATGGAGTCGAAGCCGGGGGAGCTGGTTCTGTGGACGTCCAGACTGGTGATGTCGTCGAGGCCCGCGTAGTTGATGGTGCCGCCGGGCCTGGGCACCCCCGTCGCCGCGGGCTGCGCGACCGACACCGCGGTACCACTGCTGCCAGCTGCCGCCGAGGCAGTGCCACTGCTGGTGGCGGCCGCAACGCTGCTACTGCTGGTCGCCGACGGGGCAGTGCTACTGCTGGTGGCTGCCGCAGCGGCGCCAGTGCTGGTGGCGGCCGGCGCGAGCGCGGTGACGGTTGGGGAAGCCTGCGGCACCCCACCAGGTCCACATGCCGCCAGCAGCGCCACCCCCGCCCCAGACAGCAGGCTTCGTAGGATCGTTCGTCGACTGACGCGCGCGTCTGAAGCAAAGCGGCTCATGCTTGCTTCAGACGCGCCTCGAGCTCCGCCTTCCGCGCCGCGGGCAGCGGATACGCCTCGTCCATCGGCAGCCCTTGCAGCAGCAGCTCGAGGCTGAAGGCGTCCTGCGCCTCGCTCGCCCTGGACATCTCCGCGACCTGCGCCTCCAGCTCCGCCGGCACGACCACCACCCCCTCGGCGTCGCCGACCAGGATGTCGCCGGGCATCACCAGGACCCCGCCGCACGCGACCGGTTCGTTGACCGCCACCCCGATGTGGGCATTGTTGAGCGACGACGAGTGCACCCCCTGGGCATAGATCGGAAAGTCGAGTGCCAGCAGGCCTGGCAGATTGCGCACCGCGCCGTCGGTCACGAACGCCACGCCACCCGCGCCTTTGACCCGCGCCGCAAACGGGTCGCCGCCGACCGCATGGTTGGTCACCCCGCGCGCGTCGATGACCAGCACCTCGCCAGGTTGGGTCTGGTCGACCGCCACGCGGTTGGGATTGCGCGCGCGATCGGCCTGCATGGCCTTGACGACGTCGGGACGCGTCGGCAGCAGCCGCAACGTCCGCGCGCGGCCCACAAAACTGTTGGCGGGCGTCAGCGGTCGCACCCCGGTCATGAACTGCCCGACGAAGCCGAGCTGCTGCAAGCTGGTCACGATCCGCGACGTTTTGAGTCCTTCGAGCGGCGATGCCATGTTGGTACCTGCCCTCCCACGAGAAGAAGTTGAAGCGAAGGCGAGGGCGCCATCTTATCGACGGAACAACTTCCACGCCGCTGTGGGCGGCCAGGATGCAGGGTTCCCGTCTCCGCTACCCTGAGGCCAGGTCTTCTGAAGGACTGCGCAGATGGGTGACGACTACGATCCGAATCGTTTCCGCCTTCGAGCGGCGGCGCCGGGCGACGACAACTCTCTCAAGAGCTGGCTGCGCGCCATCGCCTTCTTTCTCATCGGCATCCTGGTTATCGTCGCCCTCGTGTCGCTAGCCCATGCCTGGTTCGGCATCGGCTAGCGGCCACAGCCAACGCCCTCAGTCGCTGGCCGCGTACTCGCCAGCGTATTCGTCATGGCGGAGGATCCAGAGCTGCCAGCCTTCGTCCTCGTCGCGCCCCTTCGGGGCCCGGTCCCGATAGCCGTAATACGGCAGCACAAACTCCACCCCGCGACCCGTCGTGGCGTAGGTCTGGTGGGCGACTCTATTGTGCAGCACGAAGGCGGTGCTGACGCTGACCGAGACGGGCAGTTCATTTGAGACAACCCGAACGTAAAGTGTCCTTGGAGCGGGGTCGATCATACGGCGACGGTGGCGACCTGCGCGTTGGCGAGCCACGTCAGGTCGGCCGGCGCCAGCTCCACCTGCAGGCCGCGTTTGCCGGCGGAGACGAAAATCGTCGCCTGCGCTTGCGCGCTCTGGTCGATTACCACCGGCAGTTGCTGGCGCTGGCCCAGCGGCGAGATGCCGCCGCGCACGTAGCCCGTGCGCCGCTCGGCCTCGACGCGGTCGGCCAGCGCAGCCTGGCGTGCGCCCACCGCGCGGGCCAGCGCCTTCGGGTCTAGCCGTCGCGCGACGGGGATGACCGCGCAGACCAGGTCAGCGCCGTCGACCCTGGCCACCAGCGTCTTGTAGACGCGGGCCGGATCAACCCCCAGAGCGTGTGCCACGGCCACGCCATAGTCGTCCAGGTTGACGTCGACGGTATACGTATGCAGCGCATAGGTGACCTCCGCCGCGTCCAGAACCGCGATCGCCGGTGTTGCCGCCTTTGCCATGCCTCGCGATTATCGCCCGCGGCCGGGACTAGAATCTGGCGTGATTAACGCCGTCAGCTCCGTCAGCGTGGTGGTGAGCGATCAGGACCGCTCGCTGGCCTTCTACACCGAGAAGCTCGGCTTCGAGCTCCAGATGGACGCGCCGATGGGTCAAAGCCGCTGGATCGCGTTGGCACCCAGGGGCTCCCAAACGAGCCTGGTGCTGGCCAGGCCGACCGAGGACATGCCGCCCGAAATCTACCAGCGGACGAAGTCGATGCTGGGCGGCTTCGCGAATTTCATCTTCAACGTCGACGACATGCAGGCCACCTACGAGCAGCTCTCCGCCCGCGGCGTGGAGTTCGTCGACAAACCCGCCCAGCAGCCCTGGGGCTGGTGGGCCAGCATCAAAGACCCCGACGGCAACATCATCGGCCTCCATCAATAAGCCGGCCGTCAACGCGTTTCAGCGGTCCAGGGCGTCGAGGGCGCGCCAGCAGGTCTCGCCGCGTGGTCTGCTCCGTCCGCACATGTCGGTCGCGAAGTCGGGAATACTTCTGCCGCCGGAGTGTTGTAGTTGGTGTCCCCGCTGACACCCAACAGGCTGGACTCGGCTCAGGGCGGGACATTCACCAATCAGTGCCCCCAGCCAGGCGGCTCGCAGTGCTTAAATAGCCTGCGAGCCGCTTTTTTTTGTTCACTCGCCGTTAGTCGACATCCTTCTGCGCAATTGGAGGTTGCAGCATGCCCTACGCCGTGGACTTCAACACCGTCTCGACCGTCGGCCTGGAGTCGTCGCCGGTAGCGCCCGCGCTCGCCGGTCTGCGGGCGAACGAGGCCCGCTACTTCAAGAACAAGTACGACCACGTTTTCACGGTGGAGCCAGCGAGCGAAGCCCAGACGACCATCGACTGGGTAAACAAAATACTCAAAGAGGAGCGCGACCTCGTCATCGCCTCTCCGCCGCTCGAGGCGACCGCCTTCCAGGTCGACAACATCCGCATGGCGTACGTGTTCTACGAGAGTGGGCTGTCGATCAACGTGATGTACACCGTCGACGACGCCGGCAAGCGGGCGGTCGGCCTCAAGCTGTCAGACGGTATGGAAGTCCCCGAGGAGCTTGCCTCGAAGTTCAAGTTCGCGCGGCAGAAGTCGAGGTTGGCGGGAACGATCCGCGGCTCCTTTTTCGTGATCAAGAACGAGTACTGACCCCAGTCACTTTTTCGATCACACATGGCTTCGAATCAGTCGGTGCTCTTCGGCATCGGTCTCGAGAGCGGCCCCCATCAGATATCCGACATGCACCGCCACGCGCGCCTCGCCGACGAGCACGGCCTGGACTTCTTCAGCATCGGCGACCACCCGGTGTTCGCGGATCGCGTCGACGCCTACGCCACACTGGGATTCATCCTGGGCGCGACCCGCAACATCAGCGGCGCGGTGATCTGCACCAACCTGTTCAGTCGCCCTGCCCCGATGCTCGCCCGGACCATGGCTGGCCTGTCGGTGCACTCCGGCGGGCGGGCCATCCCGGTGGTTGGCGCGAACGGAGCCTGGGAGGAAGTCGACGCCCTGGGCATCGCCCGCCTCTCGCCGGGTGCCCGCCTTCGTGCTCTTGAGGAGGCGATCCTGGTCGTGCGAGCGCTCACGGGTGGAGGCGAGCCGGTCACCTTCGACGGCGAGTTCTCGGGGGTCGCCAACCTGATACCGACAGAAGCGCCCACGCCGCCGATCTGAGTCGGCATCGGCGGCCCGAAGGGGCTGGCCGTCACCGGGCGCCACGCCGACGGCTGGATCCCGCCCCATGCTGCCAACTGGCACAGCACGCTGGTCGCCTCGGCGCGACCCGTGATCCAAGAAGCGGCGGTTGCGGCTGGGCGACAACCAGATGCCGTGGGCATTATCTATCTGGTGGCCGGGCGCATCACCCAGGAACCGGTCCGTCGTCGCAGACCCGCGGCGA
>JAFAWJ010000596.1 GCA_019242065.1 Chloroflexota bacterium | reverse complement strand
GGTGAGCTGGGCGTCCTGCTCAGCACTTGCCTTGGTGCGGCGGGGGTTGTCCTGGTTGAACTTGAGCGAGCGCGGGTTGACGTGGCTGTGTCCACGAATTTCGGCCCACTGTGCTGACGAATGCTGGCCCACCCTCCGCTAGGGTGTCGCGCAGCCCGGGCGGCGGTGACCCGGCTCGCGTGATCGGTGTCGCTGTCTGATCCTCCTGTTCATGACTTGGCGTTCTTGCGTTGGGCCGCGGTGCGGCGGAACCGGTAGGAGTCAGCACCCGTAGCGATGATGTGCGCCCGGTCGGTCAGGCGGTCGATCAGCGCCTTGCACAGCCGCGGGTTGGGGATGATCTGCGGCCATTCGGAGAAGGGCAGGTTCGTGGTCACCATCACCGCCGCCTTCTCCGCCCGATCGGCGACCACTTGGAAGATCAACTCGCACGCGGCCTCGGCGAGCGGCACGTAGCCCAGCTCGTCGATGCAGATCAGGTCGAGTCGCTCCCAGCGCCCCAGGGCGCGGCTGAGCTGGTGGGCGTGTGCCGCCTCGGCGAGCTCGTTGATCAGCGCGGTTGCGGTCGCGAACCGCACCCGGCGCCGTTGGCGGCAAGCGGCCACGCACAGGCCGGTGGCGAGGTGCGTCTTGCCCGTGCCGGCCTCGCCGATCAGCAGCACCGGCTCTGCCCGGCCGATGTAGCCGCCCTCGGCTAGCTCGCGCACGCGCGCGGCCTGCACGCCGGAGCGGTCGAACTCGAACTCGTCCAGCGTCTTCATGCGCGGCAGCCGCGCCTCGTGCAGCAGGCGGGCGATGGCGCGGCTGTCGCGCTCCTCCATCTCCGCCGCCAGCAGCGCCTCGAGGTAGCCGACGTGGCTCTGCCCCTCGCGCGCCGCCGCCTCGGCGAGGCGCGCGAACCCGCTGCCGACCGCGGGCAGGCGCAGCACCTTGCAGTGCTGCCGGACAGCCTGCTCTTGCAGTTCACCGCTCACTGCAGGGTCCCCGCCGCCAGCAAGACGTCGTAGTCGGCCACCGTTGGCATCGGCCGGTCGTAGCGGACCAGCTCCTCGCTCACCTCGATCGGCTCAGGTCGCGCCTTGCGCAGCGCCGCCTCGGTCAGCAGGTAGCGCACTGCGGCCACGTCGCACGCACCCAGGGCGACCGCCTGCGCCACCGCCGCGCGCAGCCGGTCGTGGCCGAACTCGCGCCCCAGCGCCACCACGGCCACCATCGCGCGGGTGCCGTTCTGTCGGCCATGCCGGGCGCGTAGCCGCTCCCAGAGCGCGTCGTAGCAGGCCGGCCAGCGCCCGCTCTCGCGCCACTGCGCCAGCGGCGTCGAGCCGGCCAGCGCGCCGGGCTTGCGGTCCAGCACGTCGAGGTAGTGCTCGAGGTCGAGCACCTGTTGGCGGCGGCTGTAGCAGCGCTCGTGGCGGGCGACGCAGCGCCCCTCGTGCCAGACCTCGACGTGCGCGGGATGGATCCGCGCCTGGACCCGGATGCCGGCCTTGAGCGGGACCGAGTAGAGGTTGGTCTTGACCGCCACGCAGCCCTGCTTGTCCACCAGCGGGAACACCACCTCGGCCAGGTCGAACCCCTCGGAGGCGCACGGCAGCAGGTGGTCGCGCTCGACCGCCATCGCGGCGCCGACTGGCTCGGTACGCCCGTCCAGGACGCGGGCCTCGTCCTCCCGGCAGCTCGCGAGCAGCAGGGCATTGAGCGCGTCGAGGTCGGCTACCACCGGCACCGGCACGAGGTGGTTGCGCCGAAAGTAGCCGCCCTCGCCCTCAACACCGCCTTTCTCGTGCCCCTCGCCCGGGGTACAGACCTCGGCGGCGAACCGCCAGTGCGAGCGGAAGGCGATAAACCGCGCCGTCTCCTCTCGCCGCTGACCGCGCAGGATCTTGCGCACGGCGCTCGCCAGGTTGTCGTAGCGCAACAGCCGGAACACGCCGCCGAAATAGGCGAACGCCCGCTCGTGCGCCTCTAGGAACGCCTGCTGTGTCGCGTGCAGGTAGGCGCGGTGGAACGCCGCCCCGCTCGCCATCGCGCGCATCGCGAACACCTGCACCTTGGTCCGCTCGCCACCGAGATCGGCCCAGGCCTCGTACCAGTCTACCTGCGCCTCCTGGCCCCAGGCGTAGCGCTGCGGTACGAATGTCTCGCGCGCGACCAGCCCTATCTGCCGCTTGCGCTCGCGCACGTGGTTGCGCACCGTCGACTCCGCGACCGAGGCGTCCGGGATCTCCTTCAGGATCCGCCGATAGATGCGCCGTGCTGTATGCCGCTGCTTGCGTGGCGCGCGCCGGTCCTCATCCAGCACCGCATCAATGAACGCCGCCACCGCTTCCAGCTTGGGCCTGGCCCGCTGCGGGTAGCGCCGCTGCGGCGGCAACGCGCTCGCGATCGCCTGGCGCACCATGCGCCGGTGCACGCCGAACTTGGCCGCGACACCTTTGACCGTGCCGATGCCGAACTCATACTCGCGGCGAAGTTGCTCGAACAATTCCACTTTGGCTTTCCAGTCCACTCCAAGCCCCCCGGCACAACCGGGGCGACCGTAGGTTGAGGGACGGAGAGTGGGCCAACATCCGTCAGCACTCTGGGCCGCAACTCAGTAGCAAAGCCAGAGCGGCCGAGCTCGGGCACGTGGCGTCGATGACGAACCTTGCCGGCCTCATCATCGCCGACGATCCCGACGAGGCAATGACCCTGCTTGAGCGCGCCGAGGCGGCGGGCGACGAGAGCGCCGAGGCGGCCATCCGGGTCATCATGGAGCAAGGCATGGCGCTCGCGACTGGCGGCACGGA
>JAFAWJ010000586.1 GCA_019242065.1 Chloroflexota bacterium | reverse complement strand
GGGCGTCGGATCGCTATTCCATGCGCGAGCTGTCGACTCCACCCAGTCGATCAACTCCGCCGAGTTGGCTGGCGTTTGGCCAGCCAGCGCACGGCGAGCCATGATGCGCTGGATGGACTCGGTCATATTCAGCCAGGATCCACTGAGTGTGTGTACAGCGGCATGATGCCGTGCTCGAACAACCACACCACAAATCGTGCTGTGCGACACGCGCGCAAGAGACGCCAGTTGGGGTCGTGTGTGCTCGGCAGATAGCGCGGTGTATACGAAACGAAGGTTCGTCCTTGCTCGAGCCCGCTCAGCACGCAGGCCACGCCTTCAGCGCCGGCGAGACGGCGATAGTGCGGGGCGACGAACTCTTCTTTTCGGACACCCTTCGGGGCAGATAGCAGCGGAATCTTCTGCACTCCGCACGAGCGCGTCACCCACGCGGGGTATGGCCCCGTGCGGCTGATCAGGACCTCCGGCGTGACGCTGGCGACACCAAGAACATCGCGGAAATAGCGGACGAGGTTCTCGGGGCGTTGCAGCTGATCGATATAACCCGTCAAGACGATTCGATCCCACGCCGTGTATACGAACTGGACATGACGGCCTAGAAGCTCCGACAATCGACCCACGGAAGGATCCTCCGTTGGTGCGAGTGGTTGACTGACATCGCCCATTCTCGCCGTCGAGGACCGTTCTGCCTACAAGAGTGCCCCTGTGCAGCTTTCAGGTTCAGCTGCCGTGAAAAACCACTCGTCCTGGCGCTAGGCGGCCATCGGCTCCAAGGCAACCTTGTAACCCATGCGCTCTAGTCGACGGACAAGCTGGCGTTGAGTGCTCACCCGGTTGCGTTCATCGAAATAGGCTGGGCCAAGATCGGTGAAGTCCACTCGACGCTTGAGGACGTGGTAGGCGATGACGAGCAAGCTATGCGCCAGCGCGACGATCGCTTTCTTTGGGCCTCGCCGAGCAGCCAGGCGGCGATATTGGACGGACAAGTAACTGTCCCGCTTATGCGAGGCGGCCTGCGCCGCGACGACCAACGCCGTACGGAGCGCAGCATTACCCTTGCGCGTCTTCCCAGTCTTTCGCTTACCCGCGCTCTCGTTGTTCCCTGGGCACATCCCGGCCCAGGAGGCCAGATGACGGTGCGTCGGAAAACGCTCCAGGTCGCTGCCGACCTCGGCCAGCCACACCTCGGCAGTGGGCCGTCCTATGCCGGTAATGGCGTCAAGCAGTTCGACGTCAGCTTCGGCCGGGCGGAGCCGCTCCGCAATTTTGCCACTGACCTGTGCGACGATCTCATCGATGGCATCGATGTACGCGAGATGACGCGCCACCATGAACTGGTGATGTGGGCGAAAACTGCCTGCCAGCGCCCGTTGCAGCTCAGGGATCTTCGCTCGCATGCGTCCTTTGGCCAACTGCGCCAGCTCACCTGCCTGGTTGGTACCAGCCACCAACGCCTCGAGACTCTCCCGACCTGACTTGCCCAACACATCCGTGGCGACCGCGGCCAGTTTGATGTTTGCGCCCTCGAGCGTCTTTTGGAGCCGATTCACTTCGGCTGCACGTTCCTGCATGAGCGAGGTCCGGTAGCGGGTCAGTTCGCGAAGCTCGCGCTGGGTCCGATCCGGCACGAAGCTGGCCCTGAGCAGACCATGCCTGAGCAGATCGGCGATCCACTCACTGTCTGCAACGTCGGTCTTGCGCCCAGGAACTTGCTTGATGTGGTGTGCATTGATCAGCAGCAGCACGAAGCGATCTTCGAGCAAATTCCAGATGGGCTGCCAAAACACGCCCGTGCTCTCCATAGCAACATGGGTTGCTTGCTGCTCCGCCAGCCAGTCGCCGAGCGCCACCAGGTCATCGGTCATAGTGCCGAAGGTCTTGATCGTCTTGTGTGGCTTGCCTTTCGAACTGGGCACGATCACGCACGCCACGACCGTCTTCTTGTGAATGTCCAGGCCAGCACATCGCGGATAGACAACGTCCATAGCCGTCTCCTGACTGGGAGGCCGAGCAGGGTACCTGGCGGTATGCAGAATCTGCCGTGCGTGCTTCCCGACCGGGAGCAACAATCGGTGGTGCCTGATCGGTACCAGGGTCCAACTGGCTAACGGGCTCGTAGCACCAGGGAAACGCGACCCATGTCCACTCGGCCATCCCGCCCCGACGATACCCAACCCTCGTTGCCGTTTTTCATTCTCGGTGGCGGCCCGTCAGGGCCATGTGGAACTGGCTAGGTCTCGGTGCAAATCCAAGCGGCTGGGCGTCTGGCAGACTGGGGGGGTCGGCTCCTTAGTGTCCACACGTCTCTCCAGAGGGGACCCTCTGGAGAGAACTACATCTCGACCTCGCGGACTGAGCCACCGAAACGCGGACACCAGCGTTTTGTAGCGCGAAGCTAGTGTGATGTCCCAGAGATCCGCAGCATGTTCGCTGAACTCAACGTCATCTCGGAAATAGTGCAACGAATCTCTGAGACGGGACACTAGCTGGTCTGGACCGTCGAGCGGCGGCGGTGGAGTACCACGTAGACGCCGAGGGCGATGAGTGGCAGGAACCACCAGCTGAAGGCTAGGGCCACGATGGCTGCGTTGGCGATGCCGCGCAGGACTGCCAGCGAGGCTTGCCAGCCGCGCTGGGCGGTGGCCAACGGGTCCCAGGCGCCCGTGGACGTGCTGGCGGAACTGGTCGACGGCAGGCGCAGGGCGAGCGTGATGGTGGCCATATCCGTGCGGCGCTCCAGGTAGGTCTTGCGACCCTGGATGCGCTCGATCTGACCGCGGACGTTGGTCAGCTCGCGCTGGAGGGAGAGCACGTCGGAAATCTGGGTGGCTTTGTCCATGAGCCGCAAGATGGCGG
>JAFAWJ010000054.1 GCA_019242065.1 Chloroflexota bacterium | reverse complement strand
CGGAGGCGCGCGCGGTCCCGACGTGCTTCACGATGGCCTGGACCCGCATTCGCTGATCGAGCACTTTTGGAGAAGTCTCGGGGCGGGCTGCGCACTTACGATCGCAGGCATGTTGACCGCTGTGACGATCTCACACGTGTGGGTCCTCGACCAGGACCAGGCCCTCGACTTTTACGTCAATAAGCTGGGCCTCGAGGTGTGCACGGACATGAACCTTGGCTTTATGCGCTGGCTGACTGTCGGCGTGCCCGGCGATGCGAGTCGCCAGATCCTGCTCGAGCTGCCGGCGCCACCCTCGGTGGACAGCCAGGCGGCCGATCAGATTCGCGAGCTGGTGAGCAAAGGCGCGACTGGCTTCACGGTTGGCTTTGCGACGGACAACTGCCAGCAGACGTACGAGACGCTGGTCGCCAGGGGGGTCGAGATCACCCAGGAGCCGACGGAGCGGTTCTACGGCATCGATATTGGCGTGCGCGATCCGTTCGGGAACCACATTCGGGTGACCGAATCGCGCTAGACGCGGAGTCACGAGTCGGTCTCGGGGCTGACAGCTTGGGCCTTGTCGACGACAAGGGGAGGACCCCTTGACCCCCGTCGTGGTCAATCGCTATCGATTCCCCTGGACTCGGGGTGAATGGGGTTTACCCCATGTCGGTGACAGGGCCAAGCTGGCAGCCCCGACACTGACTCGCGACTGTCAGGCCGCGGGCGGGGCGGCGGTGGAGCCGCGCACGATCAGCTCGTTGGGCAGCAGCACGTTCGGCTGACCGCTGGTGTCCACGGGCGCTTTGCCATTTTCGATGACGTGCAGCAGCAGGTCCGCCGCCTGTTCGCCCAGCTGGCGGATAGGCTGGCCCACCGTCGTGAGCGGCGGGTTGGCCAGGGCGGCGAACGGAATGTTGTCGAAGCCGATGACCGAGATGTCGCTGGGCACCCGCCGGCCGCTGGTGCGCGCCGCCTCCAGCGCACCCAGGGCCATCAGGTCATTGAGCACAAACACCGCCGTCAACGCAGGCGCGTGCTCCAGCAGATCGCTCATCGCCTGATAGCCACCCTCAATCTGGTGGTTGCCATACATGCTCGGCACCGCGGTGCGATCGACGCCCATGCCGGCTTCACGCAGCACGTCCAGGAAGCCAGCTTCGCGATCAGCCATGCCTTCGTCCAGCGGCAGGGCGCTGACGATGCCGATGGCGCGATGGCCCAGCGCCAGGACGTGTTGCGCCGCCAGGCGGCCGCCCTGGCGGTTGTCGGCGCACACGGTAGCGACGCTGGGCATCGGACTGTGGACGAGGACCACCGCCAGACCCTCCTCGACCGCCCGCTGGATCTGGGCCAAGATGGGGCTCATCTCGTCGCCGAGACAGAAGATGGCGCCGGCCAGTTGTTGCGAGCGCACCAGGTCGAGGTACGACGACTCGCGCTCAGGGTCGTACTCGCTGTTGCCCAGCACCAGGGTGTAGCCGCGCTGCCGCACGCGGTCCTCCGCGCCGAGGGCAAAGGCGGGAAAGTACGGATTGCGGATGTCGGGGATGATCAGGCCGAGGGCGAAGGTGCGCCGCCAGACCAGGCTCTGGGCGACGCGATTGGGTCGGTAGCCGAGCTGGGCGATGACGTCTTCGACGCGGCGGCGGGTGGCGCCGCTGGTCGGGCGTTTGCCGGACAGGACGTGCGAGACCGTGCTGATGGACACGTTGGCGGCGCGGGCCACGTCGCGGATGGTGACGGTGGCACTGGGGCGCGGCTCCGGTTCGTCTCGACCCACGGAAACAGGCGGTAGCGTACTACGTGAAGATGAGCCCTCGGGCTTCGTAGGCACGATCCAGGTCACCCAGGCGCTCGAAGAGGTCGGCGGCTTCGCGCGCCAGGCCCGCGGCCCGTAGGGGATCGGCGCCACGGTGCGCGACGCGCGCTTGACCCAGCCGACAGTGCGCCACGATCGCCCGCGCGCCGGCCGGCGCTGCCAGGGCGGCGGCGCCTTCAAACCCGACCTGCGCCGCGGCCAGCTCGTCGCGCGCCAGGGCGATCTCGCCCAGGTCCTTGCGTACGTTGGCCTCCGTCACAGGATCCTGCAGGTCCATCGCCAGGACCGCCGCGTACAGCTCGCGCGCCGGCTCGAGCTGACCCGATAAGCGGAGCAGGTCCGCGCGGCTCGCGCGCGCAATCGCCACGTCGTCACCCTGGCCGTACTCGGCCAGCAGGGCCTCGGCTTCCACCAGCAGGCGCTGCGCCTCGACCAGGTTGCCCCGTGCACGCGTTGCCCGCCCGAGCAGCCGCAGCGCGTGCCCACGACCGCGCGGGTCGCCCGCGGCACCCAGCATCTGCACGGCCTCGCGAGCCCGCTGCGCGGCTTCCGAGTAGCCGCCGCTGCCGAGCTCGTAGTGCAGCACGCCGAGTCGGTACAGGTTCCAGCCTTCGGCGCGCGCGTCGGCGAGGCGTCTGGCCGCCTCGATGGCCCGGTGGAACAGGACCAGGCCTTCGGACCACGCCCCGCCCAGCGAGAAGACGTTGCGCAGACCGTGCGCCAGGTCCAGGATCGCCCGGTCGAACGTCTCGCCCGGCGGATCGCCGTCGCGCTCGCGGGCCTGGCTACTACTCAACTCGAGGATGGCCATGATGTTCGGCAGCTCACGCTCGAGGCGCCCGTAGGAGCGCCAGTTCAGCGCGGAGCCGCCCCACGTCTCGGCCAGGCACGCATGGTGACGGGCCAGGCGCGCCACGGCACACCGTTGCGGTCGCGCCGCGAGCGGCAGGTGGGCCATGACGAAGCTGCGGGTGACCGCGTGCAGCTCGTAGCGGCGATCCTCGTCAGTCGGCGGTCCGCTCGACTCGATGAGTGAGGTTTCCAGCAGCTCGTCCAGCGCCGGTTCGGCAGAGTCGCCGCCGGCGGCCAGCAGCGTGGCGCGGTCGGTCGGCGCCGCCAGCAGCGGCAGGGTGGCCAGCAGGTCGCGCGCTGGCGGCCGCAAGCCGTCAATGGAGGCGGCGAACATCTCGGCGAAGACCTCGCCCTCGGCGCGCGCGAGCCGCTGGCGGACGCGTTCGACGGTCTGACCCCGCCGCAGCTGGCCGACCGCCCAGCCAGCCAGCAACGGGTAGCGCGCCGCGGCGGCCAGCGGGCTGGGCATCGCCAGGGCGCGACCCATCTCGGGTGCGCCCTGGCGGGCGGCTTCGGCCAGGACCAGCTCGCGGACGGCCTCCGGTCCGAGCGGCTCGGGCATGAGCGCGCGGACCTCGTTGGGCAGTCGTCGGCGGCCGGTGACCAGCGCTCGGCTGCGGCCGGGCAGGTCGACGAGGAAGGGCAGAATCGCCGCGTCGCCGCGGTCCGCGTCGTCGACGAGCAACAGGATGGCGCGCTTGCTGAGCAGGTCGCGCACTGCCTGACGACGGTCCTCGATGGAGCGCGCGAGCAAGCCCGGGTAGTCCAGCGTCCGCGCGACGGCCTCCAGGACCGTGGCCAGCCCGCTGCCCTCTCCGCAGGCGACCCACACGAAGGCATCGAACAGCGTGACCGGGTGGCGAGCGCCGGTCCCGTCGTCGACGAACACCGGCCGCCAGCAGCGCCCGGCTGCTTCTGAGCTGTCCGCCACCGCGTGCAGCAGCGCGGTCTTGCCAGAACCACCCGGCCCCTCGACGCCGACGACTGTGCCGCCCGGCTCGCCGAGCCAGCGCAACAGCATCGCCCGTTCGCGGGCGCGGCCGATGAAGCGCTGGTATTCGGGGGCCGGCCGATTGGACGGCACCACGCGGTCGACGATCTCGAACCACAGTCGTTCGGCAAAGGCCGCCGTCGCGGTGCGGCGGTAGCGATAAAACGTCGACTCGTTGCTCGACAGCTCCTGCCAGCGGCGCTTGCCGATGACGTGCTCGCGCAGCGTGGTGTGGATCTTCTCGTCTTCACCCAGGTCGGCGCGGTTGAGGGCGGGGTCCTCAATGCCAGGGCTGGCGGCCGGCGCGCGGAACCAGCGATCGACCAGCACGCTGACTGCGGCACGCGCCGTCGTGGCGCCGGTTTCGCGCAGGACGCGACCCAGTCCACCGCTGGTTGGCAACGGGGGCTCAGTGCCAGAGGCGAGCGCGCCCAGCAGGTCACGGACGACTTCCGTGAATGCGGCGTCCATTGCAGGGCGCATTGTCTCACGACAGAGAACTGGCAGGGGCATGAAAGGCCGCACGGTCGCGCGCGAAGTATGGTGTGTACAGAGAGAGGTGCTCACAGTGACGTCAGCGACCGCCAATCAGCCGCAAGCCAAGCCCGCGCCAGGGGCCGCGGGATCCCTCAAGGATGTCATCGCCGCCCCAACCGCGATCTGCACCATTGACGGCATCGCGGGCAAGTTGATCTATCGCGGGTACACGATCGAGGACCTGGCCGCGCACACGACCTTCGACGAGGTCGTCTACCTGTTGTGGGAAGGCGAGCTGCCCAACAAAAAGCAACTGGCCGACTTCAGCAAGCTGACCTCAGAGCAGCGCGCGCTGCCGGATGTGGTCGTCGAGCATCTGCGCATGCTGCCGGATAACTCGCATCCGCTGGCGGCACTCCGGAGTGGCGTGTCACTGCTGGCGCACAGCGATCCGGACTCCGAGTCGATGGACCCGAAGGCGACGCGCGCCAAGGCGGAGCGGCTGCTCGGTCAGGTGCCGACGATCGTCTGCGCTCGGGCGCGCCTGCGCGAGGGCAAGGAGCCCGTCGCGCCCCGGGCAGACCTGCCGCCAGCGTCCAATTTCCTGTGGATGATGTTCGGCAAGGAGCCGGACGAGCTCACTGCGCACGCCATGGACGTGGCGTTCATCCTGCACGCGGAGCACGAGTTCAACGCGTCCTCGTTCGCGGCGCGGGTCGCGGCGGGGACCTACGTGGACCTGCACAGCTCGATGGTCGCCGCGATTGCGACGCTCAAGGGGCCGCGGCACGGCGGCGCCAACGAAGACGTGATCGAGATGATCGAAGAGATCGGCACGCCGGACAAGGCCGACGCCTGGGCGCGC
>JAFAWJ010000433.1 GCA_019242065.1 Chloroflexota bacterium | reverse complement strand
CTCGTCGATCGGATCAGGCGGCTCGATCTTGTTCATGACGCCGTCGAGGCCCGCCATGAGCATCGCCGAAAATGCCAGGTACGGATTGCAGCTTGGATCCGGCGCGCGGAATTCCAGACGGCGCGCCTTCGGACTGCTGGAGTACGTCGGGATGCGCACGCAGGCGCTGCGGTTGCGCTGTGAGTAGACCAGGTTGATCGGCGCCTCGTAGCCGGGTACCAGGCGGCGGTAGCTGTTGGTGGTCGGCGCGGCGAACGCCAGGATGGCCGGAGCGTGCTTCAGCAGTCCACCAATGTAGTGACGACACATCTCGGACAACAGGGCGTAACCGTTGGCGTCGTAGAACAGCGGCGTATCGCCATTCCACAGGCTCTGGTGGGTGTGCATGCCGGAGCCGTTGTCGCCGAAGAGCGGCTTCGGCATGAACGTCGCCGTGTAGCCGTTGCGGTAGCAGACGTTCTTGACGATGTACTTGTACTTGAGCACCTGGTCGGCCATCTTGACCAGGGTCCCGAAGCGCATGTCGATTTCGGTCTGGCCGGCGGTGCCGACCTCGTGGTGGTGGACCTCGATCTTCACGCCCGCTTTTTGCAGCTCCAGCACAATCTCGCTGCGCAGGTCCTGGAGCTTGTCCATCGGCGGGACCGGGAAGTAACCCTCCTTGTAGCGCGGACGGTAGCCCAGGTTGGGGGCGCCATTGCGCGAGCTGTTCCAGATGCCTTCTTCGGAGTCGATCTCGTAGAAACCCGAGCGCTGGTCCTGACCGAAGCGGATCGAGTTGAAGATGTAGAACTCGACCTCGGGACCGAAGTAGGCGGTGGTGGCGATGCCACTTTCGGTCAGGAAGCCTTCAGCTTTTTTCGCGACGAAGCGCGGATCGCGACTGTAGCGTTCCATGGAACCGGGCTGGATCACGTCGCAGATGACGGTGAGGGTCGGGATGTTGCAGGCGGGATCCAGGAAGGCAGTGTCGGGATCGGGCAGCAAGAGCATGTCCGACTCGTTGATCTTCTGGAAGCCACGGATGGAGGAACCGTCGAAGCCGATGCCCTCGGTGAACAGGTCGGCGACGAAGTCCTCGACGGGGATGGAGAAGTGCTGCCAGAGGCCGGGCAAGTCGATGAACTTGAAGTCGACGATCTTGGCGCCCAGGTTTTTGGCTTGCGCCAGGACTTCACTGGGGTCGGTGGTGGGCTCAGCGATTTTTGGCCCGCTCGCAATGGCCATACGGTGAGGCTCCCCTCTCTGGAGGTGTAGGCAGCTTCGCCGTCGCCCGGGCCCGGCGACGACACCAAACAGCGCTCCTTCCGCGGCGCATGCCCGAGCGTGGGGACTCGGGTGCGCGACCCGTTCGGGCGGATTGTCGTCGGCTGACTTGGCGGGCGACCCCGGATGGAGTGCCCTAAGCTTGTGGGTTCGGGTTTGTGCAGAGTGCACAAAGTGGTGAGTCGGGCTTACCATCGATGGTTGGATGCCGAAGTACGAGCCGCTAGGCGCCTTCCTCGAGGGCTTGCCGAAGGGCCAGAAGCAGGTCACGCTGGGCTTCAAGCGGGTCGAGGAGCTGCTGGGGGAGCCGCTGCCGCCGTCGGCGCTGGAGTACGAGCAGTGGTGGCTCGGCGGGCGGGTCAAGCGGGGGCGGATTGACGCGAACTGGCAGGATCAGGTGCAGCAGCGGGCGTGGGAGAACGCGGGATGGACGGTCGAGGATCTGGATCTGCTGCTCAAAAACGTGACGTTTCGACGGCGGTGAGGCTCGCGGCCGTGACGTTTGACTTCTGGTCGACCCTCGTCGACGGCAATGTCACGCCCGAACGCACCGCGCAGCGGCTGGCGCGGCTCCACGCGGCGATTGTCGGCGCGGGGCACGCGGTGACGCCTGAGGAGCTCGAAGCGGCTTTTGATTTTTCGCTGGAGCGCGTGACCTCGGCCGCCCGCGACTCGCTCGAAGACGTCGGGCCGCCGGGCCGCTGGGCGGAGCTCGCCCGCGAGCTGGGCATCCCCGACGGGCTCATCCCGTACGAGGTGGTGGAAAAGGCCTACGAGGACATCACCCTCGAGCCGCTGCCGGCGGCCATGCCGCACGTGCACACGGCGGTGGCCGCGATGCAGCAGCGCGGCTATCGCCTGGGCGTGATCTGCAACACGGGTATGGCCGGCGGCCGCGTCCTGCGCGAAGTGCTCCAGCGCCACGGCTTGCTCGAGTTCTTCGACGTCACCGTGTTTTCCAACGAGTTCGGCAGGTCCAAGCCGCATCCGAGCATCTTCGCGCACACGCTGGAATTGCTGGGTGGGGTAGGACCCAAGCAGGCGCTGCACGTGGGCGACATCGAGGAACTGGACGTCGAGGGCGCCCACCGCGCGCGCATGTGGTCCGCCTTGTACGCGCCATACGGCGAAACAAACCCCGACACCGACGCGGACTTCGTGGTCCGCGACTGGCGCGACTTCGGCGGCCAGATCGACCGATTCGTGACGCCGGGCGGGGCCCCCTAAACTCGAACAGGTGTGCGGGTAGGCGCCTAAAATTGTCGGCAGCCGATGACTGCCGCAGACCCGCTCGACAACGTCCGCGCCTGGTGGGACGAAGACGCCGACGTCGATCCCGACGCCTACGAACCCGAAGCCCCTGCCGAAGAAACCCTGCCTGAGGCGTCGAGTACGCCCGTGGCCGCGCCGGCCCAGGACTTCGTACACCTGCACGTGCACAGCGAGTTCTCGCTGCTGGACGGTTTGTCGCCTGTCAGGCGCGTCGTCGACACCGCCAAACGCCAGGGCATGCGCGCCGTTGCGCTGACCGACCACGGCAACATGTATGGCGCGATCGACTTCTACTCGTACGCCAAAAGCGCGGGCATCAAGCCCATTCTCGGTGTGGAGACGTACGTCAGCCCACGCGGCATGTCCGACAAGGGCGGCAGCCAGGACCGCAACTACTTTCACCTGGTGCTGCTGGCCAAAAATCGGGATGGCTACCAGAACCTGCTCAAGCTGGTCTCGCGGGCGAGCCTGGAGGGCTACTACTACAAGCCGCGCATCGATCGCGCGCTACTGGCCGACCACGCCAGTGGGCTGATCGCGCTGAGCGCGTGCTACAGCGGCGAGCCATCGCGAGCCATCCTCGAAAGCGACGCGCAGCGCGCACGTGACGCGGCGGGCTGGTATCGCGAGGTCTTCGGCGAGGACTACTTCCTCGA
>JAFAWJ010001033.1 GCA_019242065.1 Chloroflexota bacterium | reverse complement strand
CTGTTGCGAGGCTGTGACGATGCCGAGATTGGCCAGCATGCCACCCCGCAGTTGGCCCTGGTCATTGGTGGGTTGCACCTGGAGCTGCACGGTACGCGTCTGCGCGTTGACGGTCGGCGAGATCGTGGAAACGACGCCCTGGAAGGTTTGCCCGGGATAAGCCGACACCGTGAAGTTGACCTGCTGGCCCACCTGCACGCTGCCCAGTTGCTGCTCGGGCAGGCTCGCCACGACCTCCAGCCCCGGTGGGACCAGGGTCACGATCGAGCTCGTCTGACTCACGAAGGCGCCCGGCGCGACGAGCTTCTCGGATACCACGCCGTCTACGGGCGCCGTCACTTTTGTCTGCGACAGCTCGAGCAGCGCATTCGCCAGGCCAGCCTGGGCCTGGTTCAACTGACCCTGCGCCTGCTTGATGTCGTCGTCGGTATACGGGTTTTGCTTGGCGTGCAGGTTGGCCTCGGCCTGAATGACGGCCTGGCGTTGCTGCTCGATGTCGTAGGTGGTGTTGGGCGATTTTGCCTTCGTCAGCGCTTGCTGAGCCTGGTCGACGGTCGCCTGCTGGGCGCCGATGTCCTGCGCGGTATTCGGCGACTGGGCCAGCGCGAGCGCCTGCTGGGCCTGGTCGACGGCGGCCTGTGCCTGGGCGATGTCCGTGTCCTTGGGCGTCTTGAGCAGCTCTTCGAACCGGGCCTGATCGCTTTGCAGTCGCTGGCGCGCGGCGATCAGGTTCGACTGGGCGGTCTGGCGCTCGGACTCGATCGAGCCGTCCTGCAGCGCGGTGAGCTTGGCCTGGGCGGTCTTGACGTTTTCCTGGGCGCTCACCAGGTTCGATTCGGCGCTCGCCTGCTGCGACAACGCCTGCTCGCGGTCGAGGGCGATGCCCGTGGAGTTGATCTGGTCCAGCTTGGCCCTGGCGCTCTTCAGGTTGTTGTCGGCCTGTTCGAGCGAGGCCACCAGCTCGGCCCGTGTGGCCGGCGCCCCGCCGCTGGTGAGCAGCGAGAGCTGGGCTTGCGCGCTGGCCACGGCGCTGTTGCCGGCGTTGACCGCCGCCGACGCGGCCGTCTTGGCCGTGCCGCAGGCGGTGCTGTTGGCGGGCGTAGGTGGGCCGATGAGCGTGGCGGTCTCGGCGCACGGCGCGGAGACGCCCTGTTCGAGGTTCGTCTGACTTGCTTCGGCCGACTGGAGCTGCGACTGGGCCGTATCCACCGCCGACTGTGCCTGGGCGATGGACGCCGGAGTGGGATTGTCGTTCTGGTTGAGCGCGGCGCGCGCGGCGGTGAGCGCCACGGCGGCATTGTCGTACGTGGTCTGGGCCGCCTGGACGTTGGCGGCGGTCGACGGCGGCTGATTGGCCAGCGCCGCGTTGGCCGAGTCCAGGGCGCTCTGCGCCGCGGCCGCGGCCGACTGCGCGCTCTGCAGCCCGCTCTGGGCCGTCTGGAGGTCCGACGCGTTGCTCGTCCCGAGCGCCGCCGAAGCCGCTTCGGCGGCCTGGACGGCGGCCTTGTCGCTCTCGACGGCGGTCTGATCGGCTTTCACCTCGTCGTTGGTCGGACCCTCGAGCAGCGCGTCCAGTTTGGCCTGCGCGCTGGTAACGTTGGCCTGAGCCTGACCGATGCTCTCGGGCCGCCCCTGGTTCTGGAGGGACTGCAGACGCGCCTGTGCCGCCACCACCTGATCCTGGGCACTCCTGACGTCTTCGGGGCGCCCCTGGGCCAGCAGGCTGTTGAGCTTGGTGGTCGCCGCGTCGAGCTGACTCTGGGCCGTGGTCACGTCGTCGTCTTTGGCACCGGCCAGGATCTTGTTGAGGCTGGCCTGGGCGGTCGCGACGTTGGCCTGCTGCTGTTGCACGGCGATCTCGGCGCTGTCGGAATCGAGCTGCGCGACGACGTCGCCGGCGTGGACCTGGCTGCCGACGTCGACGAACAGGTCCATGAGTCTGCCGGAGGCCTGGGGCAAGACCGAGATCTGGTTAGTGGCGGTCACCGTGCCGGTCAGCGCCGCGGTCTGCTGAATGTCAGTGCGTGTGACGGGTTCGGCGGTGATCGGGATCGACACCGGGGCCGCGGTCGGCTTGGGCTGCGCGGCCGGAGCTCCGCCGCCGGAGCACGCGCTCACCACGAACGCGCTGAGGAGCGCGCCGGCCATGGCCACGGACCTCGGTCTCGACGACGTAGCTCGGAAGCGCTGACGCAACTGCGGCACTGGAGTCCTCCTTCTGTAAAACCTGCTTGTCAACTTACGCCGGGGATGGCGGACCGGCTGCCGAGCGACCCACCGGTTCGCGCGGAGCGCCGTCCGCCTCGCTCGGCAGCGGACGTTGTGGCGGTCTGCCGCCCGGTGGACGTGAACGTGGTTCTGCTTCAGGTGCCGGCCGACGCCTCAAGCGGCCGCGCATGCTATCCAGAATGGTGTACATGGTTGGCACCACCACCAGCGTCAGCAGCGTCGAGGCAATGACTCCACCCACCACGGTGGCCGCCAGGGGCGCACGAATCTCCGAGCCTTCGCCCAACTGGAAGGCGCTCGGCAACAGCGCCACGACAATCGTGGCGCTGGTCATCAGAATCGCTCGCAGGCGTGCCGGGCCGGCCTCCAGTACGGCGTCGATCTGACCCATGCCCCGCTCACGGTTGTGATTGGTACGGTCGACCAGCAAAATCCCGTTTTTGATCGCCAGCCCGACGAGCAGGATGACGCCGATCAACGAGAACAGGTTGAACGTGTAGCGGAACAACGCGCTCGAGATGAGCGCTCCGCCAAAGGCCACCGGCAAGCCGAACAGAATGATCAGTGGCTCGAGCAACGAGTTGTACAGAATCGCCATCAGCAAATACGCCAGCAGGACGGAAATGCCCAGCGCCGCGAACAATTCGCCGAAGGCCTCCGATTGCGACTGCGCGTTGCCGCCGAAGGTGACCGTATAGCCGGTCGGCAGCGCGAGTTGCTTCGACAGCGACTGTACGACCGGGTCCACCTGGCTCTGCACGTAGCCAGTGGCGATGTCCGCGCCGACCGTCACCACCCGCTGTCGGTCGCGGCGGTCGATTTCGTTCGGCGTCGGAACCTGCGCGATCGTGGCGATCTGGCTCAGCGGCAGGATCTGGCCGCCGGTGGTCTGCACCGGCACCGTCCCCAACGCGCTGAGGTTGTTGCGTGCAGAGTCCGCCAGAAGCACCCGCACGTCGATTTGCTTGCCGTCCGAGCGGCGCCACTTCGTGGGCACGTCACCCGAGTAAGCGGTTCTGACCGCGCTGCCAACCGTGGCGGGGGTGACGCCGAGCGTGGACGCGCGCGCCGGATCGACGGTGATCTGCAGCTCGGGAAGTGCCGCCGACGAGCTGTTGGTCACGCCGGTGACGCCTGGCACTTGCTCCATCTGTGTTTGAAGCTGATTGGCGAGTGTCGTGAGCACGTTGACGTCGGGCCCCTGGATGCGGACCTGCTCGGCCTGTCCCGCGCCATTGCCGCCGTTGACCTGGACCTGGATGGTCGCATTCGGAATCCCGTCGATGCGCGAGCGGATGTCGTCGGCGACCGCGAACACGGATCGGCTGCGGTTCAAACGTGAGCCGATGTCGACCGAGACCGTGCCCTGGGTAATCGAGGCGGCCCCGACGCCGAAGGTCTGACTGGCGCCAATCGAGGCGCTGTACGTCTGGACCTCGGGTATCTGGGCCAGCTGCCCCTCGATCTGGCGCATGATGGCGTCGTGCGCTGCCAGTGACGTGCCAGGCGCCACCGTCGTATTGATCGAAATGGAGCCCTGGTCGATGTTGGGGAAGAACTCCACCGGCACCAGGCCCAGTGGCACCATGGCAATTCCGCCGACCAGGACTGCCAACGCTACTGCCAGCGGTGCCCAGCGGTGCTGAAAACACCACTCGAGCAGACGGTGATACGTGTGTTCCAGTCCGGCAAACTTGACATCCCACCAGCGCGAGAAGCGCGCCCACGGTCCGGTGCCGTCCTCGCGCTCGGGTCGCAGCAGGCGCGACGCCAGCATCGGGGTGAGGGTGAATGAAATGATCAGCGAGCACAGCGTCGCGGCGGCGATGGTGAAGCCAAACTCCTTGAAGAAGGCGCCGACCTGACCGCTTACCAGGCCGGTCGGTGCGAAGATCACCACGTCCACCAGTGTGATGGTGAGCGCCGCCAGGCCAATTTCGGCTCGACCGTTGATCGCCGCGGCCCGCGGCGGCTCACCGCGTGACAGGTGCCGGAGCGTGTTTTCCAGGATGACGATCGAGTCGTCGACCAGGATGCCGATCGTCAGAATCAACGCCAGCGTGCTGATGAAGTTCAGGCTGAAGTCCAGCACGCGCATGATCGAAAACGTCGCCAGGAGGGTCGTCGGGATCGACATCAGCACGATGACCGACACCCGCGGACTGTGCAGGAACAGCAGCAGGACGATCGACGTCAGCACAATCGCTGAGACCAGTTCTTCCAGCACGCCGTTCACGGAAGAGCGGATGAAGGTGCTGTTGTCCTGGACCGTGACCAGCTGCGCACCAGCCGGCAACTGCGGCTGCAGTTGCGGGATCAGCTTGTTGACCCCGTCGGACACGTCGGTCGTGTTGGCGCCGGTCTGCGCGCTGAGGCGGAACAGCACGCCGTTGTGGCCGTTGACGCGCGTGATCTGCGTCTGCTGCTGACCGGTTAGCTGCACGGTGGCCACGTCGCTGACGTGGACCGCCGCGTCGGCCGTACCGCCGATCGTGATGCGGCCCAGGTCTTGCGGCTGGACCGCCAGGTTGGACACGCGCAGGTTGTAGGTATTCGGGTCCTGGGTCAGACTGCCAGCGGGAACCGCGGTGTTGTTCGCCGCGAGAGCGGTCTGCAGCGTGGCCAGGGACAGCCCGTAGCCAGCCAGCTTGTTGGGATCAACCTGAACCTCGACTTCCTGCTGCTGGCCACCGACGATCGCCACCTGGGAGACGCCCGTGACTTGTTGGAACTGCGGGCTGAGCGTGTCGTTTGCCAGCGAGTACAGGTCCGTGTTGCTGAGCGTGTCGCTGACGAGGGCGACCTGCATCACGGGCAAGGCGTTGGGATCGACCTTGGTCGTGATCGGGATGATGGCCTGGCTCGGGTCGGTCGGCAGCTGACCCTGAACCGTGGCAAGCTGGCGCTGGACCTCGGAGTCGATCAAGTCCTGGTTGGCCTTGTCGGTGAAGGTGATGACCACCGACGAGACGCCCTGACCCGACGTGCTGGTGATGTTGTCGATGTTTTGCAGCCCGGAGACCGCGTCTTCGATGGGGCGCGTGATCTGCAGCTCCACCTCGTTGGGGCTGGCACCGGCCCAGGCCGTCGTGACCACGACGACCGGGACGTTGAACTGCGGAAACAGGTTGATCGGCAGCGCGAAGAACGAGGCAACGCCCGCGGCGACGACGGCAATGAAGATCGCCACGATGGCCAGCGGCTTGGCCACCGCGGTGTGCGTCAACCACATCATGGCTCGGCCAAGAGGACCTCGACAATTGCCCGCGCGCTGTCCGCGTCGCCCTCGAGCACGGACTGCATGTGCCGAAGAACCATACGCATGGATGCGCCGGGCATGCAACCGTACTGCGCGACGCCGCTGTGCGCCGCGTGCGTGTCCTCAGTGGCTGTCGAAGAGGGCCTGGATCGCCTCGGGATCGGAGGTCCGCGTCAGCGCCACGGCGAGCAGGATGCGCGCCTGCCAGGGTCGCAGGTTGTCGGCGGCGACGATGCCGCGCGCGACACGCGCGGCGCGCTCGGGAATTCCCGAGGGGAGCGGCACGATCTCGCCGCTTCCGGCGTCGCGCAGCGCATCGAGCTTCTGCACGCGCACCGCGAACGAAGTGGGCTTGTTCGCTTCGCCCGTGGTCGCGCGAAGGACGAGGAACCGTTCGTCGACGCCGCCCGCTGCCGAAGGCGGCTCCGCGACGAGCACGCCGAGATCGAGCGCGGGGAGGATGTCGCCGCGTAGATTCAGCACGCCCAGCACGGCTTCCGGCGTATGGAAGAGGCGAGTGACCGCGCGCGG
>JAFAWJ010000975.1 GCA_019242065.1 Chloroflexota bacterium | reverse complement strand
TCGCCAGCACGAACTATCGCGAGTCGGGTCTGGTACGGGTTCGTGCACAATGCACAACGCCGGCGGCCCTCGATTTGGTCAAACCGACCAAGGGCGGCGCCGCGGGGGGCGAAGTAGGGTAAGGAAACGTATGGATCTCGTTCTGAGCGCGGTAGCGCTGGCCAGCTTCCTTGCGATGATTCTGGCATGGGCCGTCGTCCCGCAAGCAGGGCCGGGTCTGCCAGCCACCGAGTCGGCGCCTGAAGTCGGCGCGGCGCACGCGCTCGGCGTCAACTAGCGCAGAGTTTCGCTCAGCGACAGACAGACCCTTTTTTCGCTGCAGGGCTACTCACGTCGGCATAGCGTGAGTGGCCCTCATTGTGTGTCGCTGCTGGTCCATGCATCTCGAAAGGGGAGGTGTCTCCGTGACCATCGACTCGGGCGATACTGCCTGGATTCTGACGTCGTCGGCGCTGGTCCTGCTGATGACGCCCGGGCTGGCCTTCTTCTATGGCGGCCTCGTGCGACGCAAGAACGTCCTGGCGACGATCATGCAGAGTTTCATCATCATCGGCATCGTCAGCGTCCAGTGGATGTTCTGGGGCTACAGCCTGGCCTTCGGTCCGGACCTCGGGCACGGACTGGTGGGAAATCTTTCCTGGTGGGGACTGAACAACGTCGGCCAGGCGCCCAACCCTGACTATGCACCCACCATCTCCGCCCAGGGCTACATGATCTTTCAGTGCATGTTCGCGGTGATTACTCCGGCGCTGATTACCGGCGCCTTCGCCGAGCGCATGAGCTACAAGGCCTTCATGCTGTTCACCGTGATCTGGGCCACGGTGGTGTACGACCCGATTGCACACTGGGTGTGGAGCTGCACCGGTATTCCGGGCGCACCGGTGGTCAACGGCTGCGCCGGGCAACCGGGATTCCTGCGCGCCCTGGGCGTGCTCGACTTCGCGGGCGGCACGGTGGTCCACATCAGCTCCGGCATCTCCGCCCTGGTGTGCGCGCTGGTCCTGGGCAAACGACTCGGCTTCGGTCGGGACCAGCTCGAACCCCATGACGCGACGATGGTCGTCCTCGGCGCCTCGCTATTGTGGTTTGGCTGGTTCGGCTTCAACGCGGGCAGCGCGCTGGCCGCCGGGGCGCTCGCGACGACCGCGTTCGTGGTGACGCACATGGCGACGGCAATGGCGTCCATCACCTGGATGACGATGAGCTGGCTCCACAAAGGCGCCCCGTCGGTGCTCGGCGCCGCCGCCGGCGCGGTGGCCGGACTGGTGGCGATCACGCCCGCCTCGGGGTACGTCACGCCGGCCGGAGCGCTGCTCATCGGACTTGGCGCGGGCATCATCTGCTACTGGGCAGTGATCCTGATCAAGCACGTGGTGGGCGTCGACGACGCGCTCGACGTCTTCGGCGTGCACGGTGTCGGCGGCACGTGGGGCGCGCTGGCAACAGGTCTGTTTGCCACTGTGGCGGTCAATAGCGGTGGTGGGAACGGACTGCTGTTTGGCAACCCCTCGCAGGTGCTCATCCAACTGGCGGCGGTGCTGTGCTCGTGGGTGTGGGCGGGTGGACTGACGTTCGTCATCCTCAAGGTGCTCGACGTGACGGTCGGACTGCGCGTTCCAACGGAGCACGAGCTGGCGGGTCTGGATGCCTCGATTCATGGCGAGCCGGCCTACGCGGTCGAGATTTAGCTCCGTTCGTCGCGCGACGACCCGACCGACCGACCGTTGTCATCCTCGTGAACCAGCTTCGGCCATTTGACCTGGACGCGTATACGCGCCGCGCTCGGCATGGCCCGTGTTTCGTGTGCGCGATTGCCGACGGCGATCCGGAGTACCGGATCGACCACGAGTTCATCTATGAAGACGCCGACGTCCTGGTCTTTCTGAATCGGTATCCAAGCCTGCGCGGCTACACGCTGGTGTGTCCACGTCGGCACGTCGAGCGCGTGGTCGACGACCTGTCCGACACGGAGTACCTCCAGCTGCAGCGCTGGGTGTACCGGGTTGGCCGCGCGGTCGAGCAGGTCGTCCCAACCGAACGACTGTACATTCTCAGTCTCGGAAGCCAGCAGGGGAACCGCCATGTGCACTGGCACGTGGCGCCACTGCCGCCAGGCGTGGCGTACGCTGACCAGCAGCTTGCGGCATTGCGCCTTGGTGGACAGATCCTGGCCATGCCGGATGAGGAGATGGCCACGCTGGCGACGGCGATCCGGGACCGGCTGCTGGAGGAGCTATGGCGCGGCCGCGCTCACGAGATCTGAGTTACGCGAGAGCCTTCGGTTGGGGGTCCAGCTCCGGATGTACGACGAATCCTTTGCGTAGATCCACGGTTGCCGCGATCCAGTCCGCATCCTTCGGCAGACAGACGCTGCCGGAGCGAGTCCGATACACCAGTGGATTCTCAGCACCCGGCGGAATCTCGCCGTGCGCCTGCAATGCCGTCGCGGCGGCGATCAGCCGGCGACAGACGCGGATCGCCATGACGTCGCTGGTGCCCAGGTGCTCCGCGCTACGGTCCAGCGGGGTGCCCATGCTCTCGGTGATCGCCAGGTCCTCCAGGTGTACAGACGACAGCCCGGTGTA
>JAFAWJ010000872.1 GCA_019242065.1 Chloroflexota bacterium | reverse complement strand
GCCACCGTGGCGCTGACGTACGGTATCGGCGCCACCGGTTGGAGCCGACGGGTCGGCGTCGTCGCCGCAATCCTGCTGGCCATCTCCGCCGAGCACCTGGTCTATTCGCGCGAGCCGCTGGTCGAGTCCACCGGACTGTTTTTTGCGACCTTCGCCGGCTTTGTCTATCTGCGCCGCCTCGTCCAGCCAGACCGCTTCGCCAGTGCCTGGACGCTGCTGTGGGTCGGCTGTTTGATCGGGCTCGCGTTCGCGTGCAACAACCGCCTGTTGTATTTGCCGATCTTCTTCGGCGTCTTCGAGCTGCTGGTCGTCTGGCGCGACCGGGGCGACCGGCCCCCAGATGTCTGGCGATCCCTGGTGGTGCGCAGCGCGGCGCTCGGGGCCGGCTTCGTCCTGCCACTCGCGATCCTCGAGCTGGCGTTCCTCGGCGCCCAGGCGCTGGCCGCCGCCGTTGGCGCGACGCCTGGCTTTGTCGACTACATCCATCAGTTCATCAATTTCATGCGCATGAACCCCGCCAGTCGCGCACGCCTGGACCAGTGGCCGACCTTTTTCGCCGACCTCGGCCTGCTGGACGGACTGCCCGAGCTGGCCGTGCTGCTCCTGGGGGCGGGCGTCCTGCTGATCCGACGCACGTGGTCCCGCGCCGACGTGCTGCTGGCGACCTCGCTCTTCGTACCCGTCGTCCTGTTCAGCGTGTACTCGTCCGGCGAAGTGCGCATGCGCAACTTCTCGGTCGCGCTGCCCTGGGCCATGCTCGTCGCGGCGCTGGGACTGTGCTGGATTGCCGAGCGAACCCGCTGGCCCACGCTGGTCGCGGCCGTCGGCGTGTGTGCGCTCGGCCTCGTCGCGTTGCCGCGCGATCTGGCGATCATCACCGCGCCGAGCGCCATGTCCGACCTGCTCGAGACCATGCAGCGGGACGGCATCACGCGCGTCGCGTCGACCGACGGCCCGGTCCTGAGCTACTACGTGGGCGAGGACCGCACCAACGCGCGTTTGCGGCCGGCTTTCATCAATACGGAGGACGACCTGCGCGACATCGCCGCGGAGTATCCGTACGTCGAGGTCGACATGCAGGGCTACTGGACGCCCGGGCCGGTGACCGAGCACGCCGCGCGGGTGTCGCCCGTGTTCCAGGCAGCCAACGGCACGGACGTCCTGTTCCTCGCGTTCTTGCTCGAGCGCCACGGCATCGCCTGGGGCGATTGGAACGCGCTGCTCGAGGAATGGAACGCCAATCGCGGTCCCGCAACCGTGATGCGACTGTATCGCTCGGCCGACCTGCTCGGCGCCTGAGGCGCCCGCGACAGGAGCTCAGACCGGTTCGATGAGAAGCTGGTCGTCCGCGAAGCGCCGCTCGCCAAGCCCGGCAATTTCCGCACGAAACGCGTGCATCACGGCGTCTTTGTGCAGCAAAAACTGGGACGGCCGAAACGCCCACGCCCAGTTGTTCTTGCCGAGGTATTTCTCACGCCGTCTGGCCGCCGCGGCGTCCTCGCTATACACCCGCGCGTCGTAGCGCCGCAGATGAGCCGCGAGCAGCTTGCGGAACGGCCATAGCACCCAGGGCAGGTCCATCGAAACGTCCACACTGCGGTGGATACCCCCATCCAGCCGCGGAGTGAAGATCGTGTGCGTATTGATCGGGAACGGCTTGTCCGAAGCCATTTTGAATTCGCTGGGCGGCACGTACGTGCGAAAATGATGTTGTTTGAAGGTAATTCCGAAATATTTGCTGTGCTGGATAATCCGCGATGTTGTCGGCCCGTCTTCCAGGATTTCGTAGTGACTGTAATTCTTCGCGTGGAGCCACGCGTAGTGCTCGCAGTCGAGATAGGCCGTAACGGCTGTCAGGACGTCGTAGTCGAAGTCGTCGTCGACCAGTCTGAACGCGTATCTCATGCTCGCAAAATCCCGTCCTTGATCACGTAGGGAAGGAGATGAAGTTTGAACCTGGGTTGAGACGGTCGATATTCGGAATACGTCGTCATCAGTCGCTGCTGAACGAAGCGTTCGTTCGGATTCTCCAGAAATGCACCTGTCCGCGTGTCGTACTTGTATCCGTGCCACGGGCAGCGCAGCGCACACCCGTCGTCCTCGAGCTTGCCCTCACTCAGCGGCCCGCCGATGTGCGGGCAAATTTCGGAAGCCAGGACGAGTTGATCCGCCGCCCAGAACAGGATGACGGGTCGACCGGCCAGCTCGTACCGGTAGATGCGTCCGCGACGGACGTGGCTGATCGGAATCTCGAGGGTTGGTGCGTTGGTAGCCACGGTTCTGTCGTCAAGGATACTCATTCTCAGAGGCCTCGGTAGCGCCGATCATGCGATCGGAAGATCGGCGTTTACCGAGCCCAATTGCTGGCCTTACACTTGTGTACACCTGTTCAGGAGGAACACGCATGACGACAACGCAGGATCCCGAGACGACTGGCACCCAGCACAAAGGCGGCAGCCGCGCGGGCAAGACCGTACGCCAGCCCGAACCACCGGCCGCTGGCGAGATCCGCCAGACACCCCGTGAGATCGAGGGTCCCTATTTCCGTCTGGGCGCGCCCAATCGGTCGAACCTGCTGGAACCCGGCGACAAGCCTGAGCTGGTGCTGACCGGCCGTGTCCTCAACGAGCGCGGCAAGCCCATTCCCGGTGCGGTGGTGAACCTCTGGTCATCGGACGCCGCCGGCAACTACGACATGCTCGGCTACAGGTACCACGGGTACGTGGTCACCGATGCAAACGGCAGCTATGAATTCACGACCATCGTTCCTGGCTGCTATCAGCCGCGCGACGCCAAGCACTTTCACGTGAAGGTGCAGGGGGTCAGCAGCCCGATTACCACGCAGCTGTATGTCGAAGGCGAGCCAGGTAACGAGGACGACGACTTTTACTCGCCCGAGCTCCTGGTGCGTTGCACGACCGACAAGAACGGCACCAAGCACGGGACGTACGACTTCGTGCTCAAGCAGGTGACGGAAAAAGAGAACGTCACCCCCGAGAGCCTGGCGGCGCGCGTCTAAATAAAACTTTACGGGACTGAGTGCCCGTACCTCGCGTAGCGGCTACTGATGGGCCGGTCAACCTCGCGTTGACCGGCCCATTTGATGTGACGCGGTAGGACGGTGACGAACACGCCCTCCTGGTCGAGAGCGTCCGACGTCCGCCGGGTTCCCAGACCATGGCGCCGACTTCGGTGAAACTCATCGTCCCGTCTGTCACGGCGACTCTACGGCAGGACGGTGATCGTCCCGACCATGGTGCAGGGCGCAGATATATGGATAGTTCCGTGCAACCTGGCCGAGAAAGTCGTCCCGACGGTGGGAAAACCTGGGTTTGGCTG
>JAFAWJ010000866.1 GCA_019242065.1 Chloroflexota bacterium | reverse complement strand
TGCCCTTGCTCGGGCAGCCACGTCTCGTGCGATGGTTTGCGACAGCGCCTCCAGCAAGCCCTCGAGCTTTCGGACGGAGTCGAGGCTTTCCGCGGGCTGAAGGTCCGGCAGGTGTGTGAACGCCGCCAGCGTCAGAACGCGGGCGCGGACGTCCCGGAACTCGGCTCGGAGCCCATCGAGCCGATCCACCACTCCAGCATCCGGCTGAGGCGCATCGTTAGTGAAAGCGGCGGCAAGCGCGCTCAGCTCGGTGCCCAACTCGCCGAACTGGATCCGCAATGTTGCGACGCGCTGCTGGAGGGCGAGCAGCTCGGGTTCGGCATCCATGGGAGGTCAGAAGCGAGCAGATAGCTGCTAGCGCCCGCGGGCCTAGGTAGTGTGCAGATCGGGCTGGTCGAGCAGCCAGCCGCTGGACTCGCGTACGAGGTACCAGTTACCGGCATACGTGCGCGTCTGGGCCGGCGAGCCGGCCACTTCGGTGAGCCTCAGCGCGACCGTTGCTCGACCCTGCGCGGTGTCCAGGGCGACAACGTCGGCACGCTGGACACTGAGTGACTGCGTCTGCGCGAACCGACTGTCGATGTTCTGTGCTGGTGGAAATGCCTTGCGCATGTGGGCTGTCCACAGACCGGCGGCGCCACTGAAATCGGCTTGATTGAGGTGCGCATAGAAGCTGCGGACTGCAGCCTCGGGCGTGTCCACTCCGGTCGTCACGACGGGCTCGGGCGTTCCGCTAGGGAGCTGGACGGGCGGCGTGACCACGGCGGCGGCCACCGTCGTCGAGCTCGGCTGGGCCGAGGTCGGCACGACCAATCGGGTACCCGCCGCCAGCGATTCGGTGTCGACCAGGTTGTTGGCCTGCACCAAGTCGTGCAGGCCAAGGCCGTACCGGAACGCAATGCCTGACAGCGTGTCGCCAGGCATGACGGTGTACATGGTCGTTGCGCCGGTGCTGGGATGAGGCCCGTCCGCCGCCGGTCCAGCCGCGGCGACCGTCATCGAGCTCGGCTGGGCCGAGGTCGGCACGATCAATCGGGTACCGACCGTCAGCGAATCGCTGTCGACCAGGGCGTTAGCCTGCATCAAGTCGTGCAGGCCAACACCGTACCGGACTGCAATGCCTGAGAGCGTGTCGCCAGGCACGACGGTATACATGGTGGTCGCGTCCGTGTTGGCGTCCGGCGGGACGACGGTCGGTGCAACCGGCCCGGCAATGGTCTGAGCTGGGGCGCTCCCGGCTTGCATGGGTGGACTGACTGCCCACGACCGAAGATAGGAACTGAAGGCCGGCGCCCCCGGCGCCGAGCTTGAATCAGCGGCAACCGCGGTCGGTCGAGCGTCAGTGGCGCTTAGCGCCAGCGCCGTGGTCGGAGTCGTATGTTCGGTGGCGAATGATGCGACACCGCGGCCCACTACGATTCCCCCGGCGGCCAGCGCGGCGAGGCTCATCAGACGCACCGCGAACCGCGCGGCGGGCGACAGCCGGATCATGCGGCGGAGTACTGAACGGCGATCGAACCCGGCGCGACCGAGCACAATTTGTCGACCCATCGACTGGTGCTGCACCGTCATCGTCTGAAGGGTGCAAGCACAAAACGTGCCTGACGGTTGCTGGCCCAGTGTGTGCGACAGTGACGCCGTGGCACAGAGCGACGCGGCCAATTTCGAGACGGACCGTGCGCTGCGCGCCTTCTCCCGACGGGCGCCGGTCGAGCAACGTCTCTTCGATGATCGACGCCTCACCTCCTATCGCTACCCGCACGAACGGCTCGCGCTCGCCGTCGCTGTGGGGGCGGTTGTCGTCGCGGTGGTCGCCGTTTCACACTGGTCTTGGGCGGCCGGCGTGGCGCTCGTCGGCCTCCTGCTATTGACCGCTCTGGTTACTCGACTCAGCGCCACGCAGCAGGCTGCTGAGGGAGCCGAGGTGACCCCGACGCAGTTCGCGGATCTCTATCCGATGGTGGACGAGCTGCGCGAACGCTTCGCCCTTCCCCGGACACGCGTCTTCGTGTCGCAGAGCCCGATCATCAATGCCTCGTCATTTGGTTTCCGCGAGCCGTATGTCGTCGTGCTGAACTCGGCACTCGTGGACGCGCTGGATCCGATCGAGCTGAAGAGCGTGCTCGGGCACGAGTTGGGCCACGTTCGATTCGGGCATACCCGGGTCGGCGTGCTGCTCGGCGGCCTGGATACGCGGGGCGTGCTGCTGCCCTTCCCGTTCAACCTGATCGCGGCGGTACGGGACGTCGTCTTTCGCTGGTGGCAGCGCAGTACCGAGCTGAGCGCCGACCGGGCGGGCGTCATCGCCTGCGGGCGGGTCAGCAAAGCCATCTCGGCCCAGCTCAAGGTCGGGGTGGGCCCGACGATGCTCCGCCACGTCAACCTGGCGGACCTGGCTCA
>JAFAWJ010000852.1 GCA_019242065.1 Chloroflexota bacterium | reverse complement strand
GAGCGCACCGCGGATCGCACGCGCGAGCGGCTGACCCAGGTCACCGAAATCCGCCGTCTCGCGGAAGAAGATGTATTCCGAGACACCACCGGAAAAGGTGATCGCCTGCGGCGCGACGTCCTCCGGCAGCGGATCGGTCAACATGAGCTGCTGGGTCAGACTATCCATCGGCCGCTGCATGATGCGACCGGCGATGCAGTCGGCCCACGTCTGGACGATCGTGCGCTCCGCATCCGCGGCCAGTGGCTCACCCAACGCGAGCTGGATGCCGAGATGCGCGGCCATCGCCTTGACGGGATCGTCGATACGCACCAGGCGGCCATCCGCGTCTTTGACCAGCTGGCGCGCGCCCACGGCGAGCGCGGCGGTACCCACGATCTCCCCGTCGGCAACCAGTGCCAGCTTGGTCGTGCCACCACCAATATCGACGTTCAGCAGCGTGGTGCCGTCGCGACGGCTGCGCATGACGGTCCCGGATCCGTTGGCCGCCAGGACAGCCTCCAGGTGATGGCCAGCCGAGGCGCAGACGAATTTGCCGGTTTCCATCGCAAACAGCTCGGCGACCGCGCGCGCGTTGTGCCGCTTCAGCGCCTCGCCGGTGAGAACGATGGCACCCGTGTCGACATCCGTCACCTGTGCGCCGACCTCCGCGTACCCGCCGCCGACGAAAGTGCGCAGCGTGTCGGCGTCGATGCTGCCATCCTGCGCGTAGGGCGTCAGCAAGATGGGTGACTGCCACAGGATCTCGCGCGCGACGATCACCGAGTGCACGCGCGGCGCCTCGCCGACCAGCTGCATGAAGATCCGCGAGAACATCAGGTGCGAGGTGGAGGACCCGATGTCGGCACCCACGGTCACCAGCACCAGGTGGTGCTTTTTCCAATCCAGCTCGCGCGCCAGACGCTCGTCGGCGGTCAGGTCTTCGGAGTAATGCTCGCCGAATTCGTCGTGCCAGTGCAGCGGGCCACCGTCGTGGGAGTGCATCCCAGAGAACGCGCCGCTGTGCGCGTGAGCCTGCGGGCTTTCAGTCATGCCTGGATCGCCGCGAGGACGGTCAGTGCGCGTGCGGCGCGGCGTGCCCGTGCGCGGCCTCGGCTCCATAGCCCTCGGGCATGTGCAAATGGTCACGGATACCGCATACCACCGCCGTGTTCATGTCTTTCCACAGCACCTCGACACCGTTGAAGCCGGCTTCGCTCAGCCAGCCGAGGTGTTCGAGCAACGAACCAGGCATGTTGTTGCCGCCGCCGCGACCACTCAAGCCCGCGTCGGGATCGCGCGCGGCCCAGGCAGCCAGCGGCGCCAGCGAGGGACGCGACGGACGGACGTAGTCCAGGTTGAACAGGGTGCCACCATGCCCCAGCAGGCGATAGGTTTCCGCATACACCTCGCGGATCCGCCGAGCGTCGCCGAAGTTGTGCACCGCCAGCGTCGAAAACGCGAAGTCGAACGGACCGCTCACCGCACCCGACCAGTCGCTGGTGCCGAGGTTCGCCTGGACGTACTCGACGCGGTCGCCGAACGGCGCGAGCCGCTGACGTGCGGCTGCCAGCAACTGCAATGACAGGTCCACGAGCGTCGCCTGCGCGGACGGGAAGTGGCGCAGCAGGACCTCGTCGAGCATGCCTGGTCCCGCGCCCAGGTTGATGTAGCGAAACTCCTGCTCGGGCAGCTTGGGAACCAGCGCACGGATGATGGCGAACTGACGCGGGCGGTCGGGGCGGGACGGTTGGCGAGCGAGCCACTCGGCGACGAAGTCCTCGTCGTTCCAGTTCTCGGGTCGGTGCGCGTCCGACTCAACAGCGTGATGGTGTGGCTCGTGCGTAACAGTCATAGTGGCGGCCTCCTCCAGGCGAGGCACCTGCAAAGACTAGCAGCTACGCTTGCTTGCCGCCGCGCAGTACTCTCGTGCGCGGTAGTAAGGTAGTCAGCGGGGCTACGCGCTGCCGATGCAAGCACCCTTGCCCCAGATGAGGAAGGAGAAACATCGTGGTTCAGCTTGTAGAGCGACGCGTCATTCACGCAGGTGAGCGCGAGTACGAGCTGGTTCCGAACTGGGGCCAGCTGCCCGAAGGCTGGCGCTGGGGCCAGTGCGCCGGCGTGGCGGTCGACTCCGCCGACAACGTTCACGTCTACACCCGCACCGAGCATCCTTACATGGTCTTCGACAAGACCGGCAAATTCCTCGACTCGTGGGGCGAAAACGACTTCGGCATGGCCCACAGCCTGTGGATCAACCCTGACGACTCGGTCTATGTGCTGAGCCACAAGGACCACTGGATCCGAAGTTCGACAAGAACCGCAAGCCGCTGATGGAGCTCGGCAAGAAGGGCGTCGCGTCCGACACCCAGTACACCAAAGAGCAGCGCGCGCCTGGCTCGCCGTGGCTCTCAGGCGCCGGGATGCCGACGATCAACGGCGTCGGCAAGAGCGCTGGCCCCTTCAACGAACCGACCAGCATTGCCCAGCAGCCGAACAATGGCTTCATCTATCTGTCCGACGGCTACAAGAACGCCCGCGTCCACAAGTTCAGCCCCGACGGTCAGCTCGTCAAGTCGTGGGGCGAGCCGGGCAATGCTCAGGAAAACCGCAACACGAAGAACAACCCCAACCACTTCCATACGCCGCACGGCATTGGCGTGCATGGCGATCGTGTCTTTCTGTGCGACCGCGAGCACAACCGCGTCCAGGTCTTCACCCAGGACGGCGACTTCATCGAAATCTGGACGATGATGGAACGTCCGACCGACATGCACATTAGCGCGGACGGCATCGTGTACATCACCGAACTGGAAGACCACGTGAGCATTCGGGACGTGCGGGGCAACGAGATTGGCCGCTTCGGCAGCGAGCGCAGCCACGAGCCAGGCAAGTTCTGGGGGCCGCACAGCATCTGGGTCGACTCTGAGGAGAACCTGTATGTCGGCGAGGTGCTCGAAGGACAGCGCGTCCAGAAGTTCGCTCGACTGAAGTAAGTCAAACCACGGAAGGCGGAACCGCGCCGGGCTATCCATACTTATTTCGATATGGATAGCCCACTCGTCTGCCCGAACATCAGCCCCCGCGAACGGCGCAAGCGCCTGATCGCGGGTGGCGTGCAGTTCGGTGTCGCCACGGTGATCCTGGCCGTGCTCGTCGCCACCGGCG
>JAFAWJ010000836.1 GCA_019242065.1 Chloroflexota bacterium | reverse complement strand
CAGCGCCTGAAACCAGCCGCCGACCAGGTTGGCGACCCCCTGGGCCAGAAATCGCCGGAGGCGCTCGAGCGGCGCCCGTCGGGATTGGGCACCGCCGCGGCGATGCCGGCGGCCTGGGCCAGCGCGACCAGCGACACCGCAATCGCGTCGACGATCAGTTTCGGCGCGACCGTCAGATCGGGCAGCGCCGGTGCAGGCAGCGCGCGTGGGATCGTGGCAATATCGCCGACCTGCTCGACGTGGACGCCCAGCACCAGTACGCCGAGCGTCGCCACGATCATGGCCACCAGCGTGGCCAGCGATGCGAGCCGCTTGACCTGATGGGCCACCACCCGGATGCCGATCGTCACCAGGGCGACGAGTGTCGACGGCACGTCCCAGTTGTGGATGTGGACCACAGAATCCAGGAGCTTGCCGATCGTGTTGTCGCCCTGCGGCGGGTAGCCGGTGGCGTCCTTGATCACGCCAACCACGATCTGCAGGGCGATGCCGGTGGTAAAGCCGGTCATGACCGCGTTCGAGACGAAGCCCATCAGCGATCCGAGGCGCAGCAGACCGAACACGGCCATGGAGGCGCCCACGAGCAATGTGAGCGTGGCCACGTTGTGCAGGTCGGTCGGGTCGACGCCGGCTTCGACGAGCACGCTCTGCGAGGACAGGGCGAGGGCGCTGGTGAGCGTGGTGGCCATCAGCACCGTGCGGGCGAAGACCGAGCCAACCAGCGTCGGCAGCATGCCAGAGTGCCGACGTACAGGCCGAGGACCGGGTTGAAGCCCGCGATGCTGGCGTAGGCCATCCCTTCGGGGATGCTGAACAGGCCGGTACGCCGTGAGTGACTTGTCGGGGTGGGCGACGACCCCAACCCGTCAGACAATCGAAGCCTTGGTCAACGCCGTCAGCAGCGGGCCCGGCGGTGCCCGAACTCGAACGCGTGGCCGTTTTTGACAACGGCGGCACACTGTGGACCGAAAAGGCGACGCCCACCGAGTTGCATTTCATCGTGCAGCAGTGGGCCGCCGCGGCCAGGGCGGATCCAGCGTCGAGGAGTACGAGGCCTCGGTGGCGGCCTTCTACCGCGACGCGCAGCACCTGAGCCTGTCGCCAGGCGATTTACCAGCCGATGATCGAGCTGCTGCGCTATCTCGAAGCCCACGGGTGTGCCTGCTACATCGTGTCAGGCAGTGATCGCGACTTCATGTGGCCGATGACGCTGGACTATTACGGCATTCCCCCGGAGCGCGTCATCGGTTCGGCATTGGGCCTCAGCTACGACACGCAGACCAGCCACGTGCGCTACGGCTCCACGTTCGACTGATCCATCACGACGACGAGACGGGTCCTGGCGATGTGGCCTACGACAAAGGCGCCGAGCGAGCCCTGTCGTCCGCACAGGAGCACAACTTCACCGTCGTGAGTGTCAAGTCAGACTGGGGGGCTGAGCGGCCGGTCTGCCTGCTACCATCGGCCGATGCCCGGACCTGGCACGGACCTGCGCATCGGCATCGACACCGGCGGCACCTTCACCGACGTCGTCGCCATCGACGACAGCTCCGGCCAGGTGTGGAGCACCAAAACACCCACCACCCCGGCCGATCCCTCACTCGGCTTCATGGCCGCCGTCCGCGCCATCGCGAGCCTGTCCGCGCGCTCCCCCGAGGCAATCCACCACCTCGCCCATGGCACGACAGTCGCCACCAACGCCCTGCTCGGCGAAGAGTTCCCCGGCGTCGCACTGGTCGTCACCAGCGGCTTCAAGGCGATCCTGGAGATCGCCCGCCAGAGCGTGCCGCAGGGCTATGGCAACTCGTATTTCTGGGTCAAGCCTGAGCGAATCGTGCCGCTCCACCACGTCCGTGAAGTGCGCGAGCGTCTGGATTACCACGGGGATCCGCTGGTTCCGTTCGACGAAGCGGAGGCGGAAGCAACCGCCGTGTGGTTGCGCGACCACGGGCTGGACTGCGTTGGCGTGTGCTTTCTGCACTCCTACGCCAATCCCGCGCACGAGCGCAGGATGCGCGAGGTCCTCAAGCGGGTGTATCCGGATGCGCATGTCTCGCTGTCGTCGGACGTGCTGCCGGAGTACCGCGAATACGAGCGCGCCGTCACGACGCTGGTGGATGCGTTCGTCAAGCCGCGCGTCGGACACTACGTGGGCCAGATCCAGCAGCGGATTGCCGACGAGGTCCACCCGGGTACGCCGTTCTACATCATGAAGTCCAACGGTGGAGTGATTTCGGCCACGGAGGTTGGCCGCCAACCGGTGGCCACCATCCTGAGCGGGCCAGCCGCCGGTGCGCTCGGCGCCGCGCTTCTGGCCAGCACCGCCGGGTTCGACCGCATCCTGACCATGGATGGTGGTGGCACAAGTACCGATGTGGCGGTGATCGACGGCGGTGAACCCCAGCTCACCACGTCGGGCATGGTTGGTCGCTTCCCGGTCAAGGTGCCGATGCTGGACGTGGTCACCGTCGGTGCCGGTGGAGGCTCCATCGCGGCGGTCGGTCCGGATGGGCGGCTGAAGGTGGGTCCGCGCAGCGCGGGCGCCGATCCGGGTCCGATGTGCTACGCCCGCGGCGGGCAGGCACCGACGGTCACCGACGCCGCGTTGTTGCTGGGGTGGATTCCGCCCCACCTCCTCGGCGGCGAGATTCCGCTCGACCGTGAGCTCGCGGAGCGCGGGCTCCAGGTGCTGGCTCAACACCTGAAACTGGACGTGATGCGGACTGCCGCTGGCGTCCTGGAAATTGCCGCCTGGGGCCAGGCGAATGCGCTCCGCCAGGTGACGGTGCGGCGGGGTCTCGACGTGCGCGACTATGTGCTGGTGGCGTTTGGCGGCTCGGGTCCACTGCACGCCGGCGCGCTGGTGGACGTGCTCGGCTTGCGTGGCGCGCTCATTCCGCGTGACCCGGGCAACGTGTCGGCCTTTGGGCTGCTCACCGTCGACCTGAAGAACGACTTCGTCGCGACTGCCGTGCAGCGCGACGACCGGCTGGACCTCGAGCACCTCCGCGTCGTGTTCGACTCACTGGAAGCGCAGGCGCGGGCGTCACTGCAGCGCGAGGGATTTGCCGAGTCCGAGATGCTGCTGGTACGTTCCGCGGATGTGCGCTATCTCGGTCAGGCCTGGGAGGTGCGCGTCGCGGTGCCGGACGGCAAGGTCGACCGCCATCTGGCCGACGCGACCATTACCAACTTCCACGTCGCGCACCAGGCCGCCTATGGCTACAGCTACGCGGACTCACCCGGTCAGGTTGTGGAGTGGGTGAACCTGCGTGTGACCGGCGTCGGGCCGATCCGCCGGCCAACGATTGCACCCATGCAGCGTCATCGGACCGGAGCCTTGATCTCCGGCGGCGCACGCCCGGTGGTCTTTGCGGACAAGCTCTGCCAGACGCCACGCTACGCGCGTGACGCCCTGCAGCCCGAGGACAACGTGACAGGACCGGCCATTATCGAAGAATTCGGCTCGACGACCGTCGTCCCACCTGGCATGCTGGCCCAGGTGGATGCCTTCGGCAACCTGCTGCTGGTGCGCGCCTGATGGACGTGGACGTGGATCCGATCCTGCTGGAGATCGTCGAGGGCACCCTGGCGTCGACCGAGGCCGAGGTGGAGGCGGCCATCGAACGCACCGCGCGTTCGCCGATGATCCGCGAGGCGCGCGATTTCCGCGGCGGTATCCACGATCGCCAGTGCCGCAAGCTCACCGGCCGCTCGTACTCCGCGCTGGTGCAGCCCATCGTGCGGGACTTCCCGATCGACACGATGCGTCCTGGCGACGTCTTCTTTCACAACGACGTGTACGAGTCGGAGGGCGGCATCGGCCACCTGCCCGACCTATGCGTGACGGTGCCGGTCCACCATGGCGGCGACGTCGTGGCCTTCGTCCAGGCCTTCGGCCATCACGACGATATCGGCGGAAGCGTGCCAGGCTCGATGCCCAGCCACGGCACCTCGTATTACCAGGAAGGGCTGATCGTGCCGCCGGTGCGCCTGTACGCCGAAGGCCGCCCGAACGTGGATCTGATTCATGTCATGGTCCGCAATTCACGCCTACCGGACAGCCTGCGCGGTGACCTGGACGCCGAGGTCGCCGCGTGTCGCATGGGCGCCGAGCGCGTCGCCGACCTGTTCAGACGCTACGGTCGTACCCAGGTGGAAGCGTGCTTCGAGGCCATCCTGGCGCGCACCACCGAGACCTTCCAGCGCGAGCTGCTGAGCAAGATTCCACCCGGCACGTACGTCTGGGAAGACTATGCCGAACACGACGGCGTCGATCCACCCCGCCTGCACGCCCAGCGCATGACGCTCACACGCACCCCGGACAACCACCTGGTGATCGACCTGACGGGTACCAGTCCGCAAGCGAAGGGCCCCATCAATCACGCCGGCAATTACGCGGACGGCGTCTTTTTGAAGAAGTGGATCGCGCCCATCCTGCGCAATCTGGCCGACACTCCCGAACGCATGGCCGAGCTGGACGTGAACGAGGGCGTGGTCCCACTCATCGAGCTGCGCTTTCCGCCACCGGGCACCCTGGTGACCCCAATCTTCCCGGCGCCCGTCAATGCGCGTACCTTTGTGATCCTGCGGCTACTCGGCATCCTGGCTGGCGTCCTGGCCAAGGCGACAGATGGCAACATGCCGGCCGACCAGGAGACCATCCGCTATACCGGCTTTTACGGGCTGGACTTCGACGGTCAGCCGTTCCTCATGCGCGAGGTCCTCGGTGGCGGCTCCGGTGGCCGACCGTGGGCCGACGGGTCGGATACTGTACACGTGGTGCCTGACTCGAAAAACCTGCCGGTGGAGTTCACCGAAACGCGTTTTCCACTGCGCGTCGAACACCTGGGCCTGGCGCCAGATTCGGGCGGAGCCGGCCTGCGGCGAGGCGGCCTCGGGTATCGCAAGGAGATCCGCGTGCTGCGCGACTGCTCGTTTCTGTCCGTAGCGGACCGTTCGATTCTCGGCTGCTGGGGGCTCAAAGGTGGTCGCGCCGGCAAGTCGTTTCGTGTGACGGTGGATCCCGGCGGACCGCGCGAGCAGCCGCTCGAAGGACTGGTCGACGACGCACCGCTGGTCGCGGGGACCCTGGTGCGCATCGACACCACCGGCGGTGGCGGCTGGGGTGAGCCGCTGGAGCGCGATCCAGAGCTGGTCGCGCTGGACGTGCTCCAGGGCAAAGTCTCGCCGGCGGCCGCGCACGACGAGTACGGCGTCGTGCTGGCTGAGGAAGGTGAGGTTGACGCAGTGGCTACGCGTGCGGTGCGCGAGCAGCTCTGGCAGGCGCGCGGTCAGGCGCCGCGCCCGCTGTTCGACCGCGGACCTGGCTACCGCCTCCTCAGCGGTCGCGACCAGGCCGAAGTGGACTTCGGCGGATGAAGCCCGCGCCGTTCGACTACCTGGCGCCCGACAGCCTGGACCAGGCGCTGGATGCCTTGCGGCAGTCGCGCGACCTCGACGCCAAGCTGTTGGCCGGCGGCCAGAGCTTGATTCCGCTTATGAATTTCCGTCTGGCCACGCCCGGGTTGCTGATTGATCTCAATCACGTTGGTGGTCTGGACCACATTGACGACGATATGGGTGGCATTCGCATCGGGGCGATGACCCGCCACGACACGCTCGAGCGCGACCCGCGGATTGCGCGGACGGTGCCACTCCTGCACGACGCCATCAGCTGGGTTGGCCATCCCGCCATTCGTGCCCGCGGCACGCTCGGCGGGAGCCTCGCGCACGCGGACCCGGCGGCCGAGCTGCCAGCGGTTGCCGTCGGCCTGGACGCCAGGCTGACGGTCGCCGGACCCGACGGACGGCGCCGCGTGTTGGCCGCCGATGACTTCTTCGTGGACTATCTGACGACGGCGTTGGAGCCGGACGAGATCCTGCTCGATGTCTGGTTTCCCGGGCTCGAACCCGGTTGCGGCTGCGCCTGGCTGGAGTTTGCCCAGCGGCATGGCGATTTCGCGCTGGCCGGTGTGGCCGTCTGGTTGCGGATCGACGACGGCAGCGTTGCGCAGGCACGCATCGTGGCAGCTGGAGTTGGACCGCGGCCGGTGCGCGTGGTCGAGGCGGAGGCGGCGCTGGTGGGCCAGCCTGCTACAGACTCCGCCTTTGTCGCGGCCGAGGCGGTGCGCAAGGCACTTGATCCGCCGGCGGACCTGCATGCGTCTGCCGACTATCGACGGCAGCTGGCGGCCGTGCTGACCGAGCGGGCCGTGCCGCTGGCCGCCGAGCGCGCGGTCCACAGCCCAGAACATGCAACGGTGGTTCGTGAGGGTCACCGACTGTCACGAATGTCACCACCTGTTCGCGCCGCGGCCGACGACGCGATGGAGATTACGGTCCACGTGAACGGCCACCCCCACCAGCGCGCGGTCGAGCCCCGCCTTTTGCTCAGCGACTTCCTCCGCCACGACCTCGGCCTGACCGGCACCCACGTCGGTTGCGAGCACGGCGTCTGCGGCGCCTGCACCATCCTCCTGAATGACCAGCCCGCGCGCGCCTGCCTCACGCTCGCCGTCCAGGCCAACGGCGCCCAGGTTACGACCGTCGAAGGTCTCGCCGACGCTGACGGACCGCTCCACCCCCTCCAGCAAGCCTTCTGGGACAGCCACGGACTCCAGTGCGGTTTCTGCACTCCCGGTTTTCTCATGAGCACGCGCGCCCTCCTCAGTCGTACTCCGCATCCCACCGACGACGATCTGCGCGCCGCCCTGTCTGGCAACCTGTGTCGCTGCACCGGCTACCAGAACATTCTCAAAGCCGTCCGACTGGCCGCCGAACGTCTTGCGCCGCGGTCCACCTGATGCCACCCACCCGCCGCAACGAGGATCCGCGCCTGCTGCGTGGCATGGGCTGCTTCGTCGACGACGTCGATCCCCCTGGCGTCCTGCACGCCGTTACGTTGCGGAGTCCGTACGGCCACGCTCGCATCCGCGGCATCGACGTCGAAGCGGCCAGGCGTGCGCGCGGCGTGCATGCGGTGTATACGGCGGCGGACCTGGGTGACTTCAACCAGCCCGCGCCGCTAGTGATTCCTCACCCCAGCCTGACCCACGGTCGCACCCAGCGGCCACTGGCCGTCGACAAAGTCTGCTTCGTCGGCGAGTGCGTGGCCATGGTGGTGGCCGACAGCCGCTACCTGGCGGAGGACGCCGCCGCGCTCGTGGAGGTGGACTGGGAGCCGCTGCCGGCTGTCGTCGATTTTCTCACCGCGCGCCAGCCTGGCCAGACGCGCGTCCACGAGGACGTGCCCGACAACGTCGCCGCGCACCTGGTGCAGACCGTCGGCGATCCGGACGCGGCGTTTGCGCAGGCGACGCATGTCTTTGGCGAGAGCCTGTTCATCGAACGCTCCTGCGGAAGCCCGATCGAGACCCGCGGCGTGGTGGCCGTCTTCGACCAGCTCCAGCGCACGCTGCGCGTCTGGGACGCCACCCAGGCACCGCTGACCATCAAGAACGGTCTGGCGAACATGCTCGGTCTACCGGAGTTCAGCGTCGACGTCATCGCGCCGGACGTCGGCGGTGGCTTCGGCACGAAAATCATGATGTTCTTTCCCGAAGAGGTGCTGGTGCCGTGGGCGGCCATGCAGCTCGGACGGCCGGTGAAGTGGACTGAGGACCGCCACGAGCACTTCGTTTCCGCCAACCAGGAGCGCGGCCAGCAGCACGAGGTGGAGGTGGCTGTCGACGCCGAAGGCCGCATCCTCGGTATTCGCGACCGGTACGTCCACGACACCGGCGCGTACACGCCCTACGGCATCGTGGTGCCAATTATCACGACCAGTCAGCTCCCCGGCCCCTACCGCGTGCCGAATTACCGCTCCGAGTTCGACGTCGTCTACACCAACACGCCGTGCGTCAGTCCGTATCGCGGCGCCGGTCGGCCGCACGCCTGCTTCGTGATGGAGCGGCTGATCGACCGCATCGCGCGTGAGCTCCAGTTGACACCTAACGACGTGCGTCGTCGCAACTTCGTGCAGCCGGAGGAGTTTCCGTGGGACGTGGGCCTCACCTTTCAGGACGGCGCGCCGACGATGTACGACAGCGGCGACTATCCGGCCGGACTGGACCTCGTCGAAGACATGATCGACGTGGCCGGTTTTCGCGCTCGCCAGGCCGCTGCGCGCGAGACCGGCCGCTACCTCGGGATCGGCTTCGCGGCCTACGTTGAGGGCACCGGCATCGGCCCATACGAAGGTGCCCACGTACGTATCGAGCCGAGCGGCAAGGTCTTCGCCGCCACCGCCGTCACCAGCCAGGGTCAGGGCCACGCCACCAGCTTCGCGCAGATCGTGGCCGACCAGCTGGGCTGTGACCCCGCGGATGTGACGGTGGTGACCGGCGACACGTCGCGCTTCAACTGGGGTGCGGGCACCTACGCCAGCCGCGCCCTGGTGACCGCTGGCAATGCCCTGGCCGTCGCCGCCGGTTCCGTGCGCGAGAAAGTGGTGCGTCTGGCCGCCGACTTGCTCGAGGCCAGCGAAGCGGACCTGGAGCTGGCGGACGGTCGCGTGCGGGTGAGAGGCGCCCCCGGACGCGAGCTCAGCCTCGGGGCGCTGGCCACCGCGGCCAATCCGATCCGCTATGCGTATGGCAAAGACGCCAGCCAGGCGGCGCTGCGGTTGGTCAAGCCGCGCGCCGGCGCGGTCCTGATGCCTGGTGAGGAGCCAGGGCTGGAAGCGCGCGGCTACTTTGCGCCGGAGCGGGCAACATGGGCCTCGGGCCAGCACGCGTGCATCGTCGAGGTGGACGTCGCCACGGGCACGCTGCGCTTTCTCCGCTACTGCGTGGTGCACGACTGTGGCACCCTCATCAACCCGACCATTGTGGAGGGCCAGATCCACGGCGGTGTGGCGCAGGGCATCGGCGGCGCGCTGTACGAGCGCCTGCGCTTCGACGCCGACGGGCAACTGCTGAACGCCAGCTTCATGGACTTTCTCATGCCCACCCTGGCGGAGATTCCTGAGATCGAGGTCGCCCACATGGAGACGCCCAGCCCGCTCAATCCGCTGGGCGTCAAAGGTGTTGGCGAAGCCGGCGCAATTCCTGTCCCCGCGCTGGTCGCCGAAGCCGTGGAAGACGCGCTTGCGCCGCTCGGGATCCGCATTCAGGAGATGCCCCTACTGCCGACAGACCTGCGCCGGCTGATCGAATCCGCCCTCCAACGTAGCGGGGGCTAACGACGCGGGCCGCGGCGTGGTGTCTCTCGTTCAACACCTCGTAGATGGGCATTGGCTCGGAGATGCCCTTGAGCGTCCTGAACCCGAGTTCACGACAATTGAAATAGCCGGCGATCAACTGGTACGTCGCGGCACTGATCACCACCGTGTCGCGCTCGGCCAGGGATTGGAGGCGGGCCGCTACGTTGGGAGCGTCACCAATGGCGGCCATCGTCTCGAGTCCCGCATCGGAGGCGATGTCGCCCGCGACCACCAGACCGGTGTGTATGCCGACCGGGCAGTGGAGCTGAATGCCATGCTCGCGCTCCAGGCGAGCATTGAGCTGGCCGAAGGCCTCGACAATGCCCACACCCGGTCCGAACGGCCCGCAAGGCCTCGTCTTCATGGGCGCTGGGATAGGTACATTGGAGACGGGATTCTCGTCTACTTCGGCTCGCTACCGTCTGGCTGTAGCCCGCGCCTGTGAGGCTGCGGAACGGTCGCCCTCCGGAGCGTCCTTGCGCCGATTGCGGCGGCGGGATCATCCTCCAAGCGCATGACAGCCACGATCTACTTCGCGTCGTCGTCGCTCCCGCGCCTGCGGCCGCTCGAATTCATCGACGTCTGCGCTCGTGCCGGCTTCGGTGGTCTCGGATTGCGCATGCACCCCTCGCCGGCGTACTCCACCATCCCGTATTTCCCCATGCTGGATGATCCTGCTCAGATCCGCGACGTCAAGCGTGCACTGGCCGAGCACCACTTCCGGATGCTGGACGCGCAGAGCTTCTACATGGTTCCCGACACCGACGTGCAGCAGATGGTGCCGTATCTCCAGCTCTCCGCGGAGCTCGGTCACACCTACACCCTGGTGCAGGGTGACGACCCTGACTGGAACCGCATGCGCGACAACTTCGGCCAGTTCAGTCGTGAATGCCGCAAGGTCGGCATGCGGCCGTCGGTCGAGTTCATGCCGGCGCGCACGCTGGCGACTCTGCAGCTGGCGGTCAAGCTGCTCGACGAGGTGGGGGATCCGGAGTGCACGATCATGGTCGACCCGCTGCACTGGGCGCGCGGCGGCGGGCAGCCGTCCGACTTTGAAGGGTTGG
>JAFAWJ010000411.1 GCA_019242065.1 Chloroflexota bacterium | reverse complement strand
GACGACGTCGTGGACGTCGAGCTCGACGACGAGGTGCCGACCGGCCCACCGCTGATCCACTGACCGACCGCGCCGTTCAACGCCGCAACGGTGCCATCCGCCGGCGCTACCAGCACCGCGGAGGCCAGGTTGTTCTGCGCCGTCTGGAGCGCCGTCTGCGCGCCGGCCACCTGCGCCGTGGCCGAGGCAAGGTCGGACTGCGTCGCCGGTGCCAGCGTCTGCGCCGCCGTCGCCATCTGCGCCTGCACCGCCGCCTGGTTCTGCGCGACCGTGTTCTGCGCCGACAATACCGTGCCCTGCTGACCCGCCACCGTGTTCTGCAATGCCGACTGTGACTTGTTCAAGGCGGCCTGGGATTGATCCACGGAGCTCTGGCCCGACTGCACGCTCGCGTTGTTCTTGCTCTGGTCGCTCGCCTGGCTGCTCTGCGCCGCCAGATTGCTGTTCAGCGCCTGATTCGCGCTGGACTTGGCCGACTGCAACTGCTGCTGGTTCTGCGCCTGGGCAGTCGTCTGAGCCGCGAGTGCCGTCTGCAGGGCGTTTTGCGCCGTGTTCACCTGCTGCTGCGCGGACAGCACCGTCTGCTGGTTCTTGCTCAGGTCCGTCTGCTGCTGTGCCTGGGCGCTCTTCAGCGAGTTCTGCGCTGAAGTGACGCTGGACTGGGCCGAGACCAGGCTGCCCTGGTTCTTGGCCTGGTCGGACTGCAGCGCCGCCTGGGCCGTATTGACCGCGTTCCGCGCCGTCGTGATAGCCGCCTGCGCGTTGGCCACGGACTGGTCGTTCTGCGCCGACGACAGATTCTGCTGCGCCTGGGACACGGCCACGCTCTGGCTGGTCGAGTTCGGGCTCGACTGGGCCTCGCTAACCTGCTTGGACGCCACGGTGTTACTGGCCGACGCGACCGCGGCCGTATTGTTGGCCGTCGCCTGCGCCGCTGACAGGTTGCTCTGCGCATTTTGCAGCGCCACCTGGTCGGCCTGGACCGCCGTCGCGATCTGTTGCTGCGTCGAGGCCAGCGCGGCCTGCGCGCTGTTCAGGGCATCCTGCGCGGTCTGCACGCTGACGGTGTCGGCCTTGTTGGCCGCGTCCGACGACTGCTGCGTCGCCGTCAGCGATGCCTGAGCATCGTCGAGCGCCTTCTGCGCGTTCTGCACCGCGACGGTTTGCTGCGCCTGCGTTGCCTGCGCCTGGTTATAGCTCGACTGGAAGTTGGTCACGGAATCCTGATATTGCTGCTGGGCGTTGGAAACCGCCGTCTGATCCGCCTGGGTAGCGGCGTCCGACTGGGCTTGCGTCCCTTGGAGCGCCTGCTGGCTGCCGCCCAGGTCAACCTGCGAGGTGTTCACGTCCGCCTGCGCCGAGGCGACCGTCGCGTTGGCGTTGTCCTGCGCTGACTGGAGGCTCTTCTGGGCTCCGGTCAGCGTCGTCTGCGCCTGGTCGACCTGCGCCTCCGCTTGCGCAATCGCCTCGGGAGTCGCCCCCTGCTGCAGTTTGGTCAGCGCCGCCTGCTGCTGCGTCAGGGTCGCCTGCGCCTGGTTCACGGCGGCCTGCAGGTCGCTCGTGTCGAGCTTGCCCAGCACCTGACCAGCCTTGACCTGCTGGCCGACCGTCACGTCGACCTCGCTGAGCAAGCCCGAGTTTTTGAAGCTGAGCGGAATGCTCTGCGGATTGCTAATTGGCCCGGTGGCACTCACGGTCACCTGCAGCGTGCCCTGAGTCGCGGGCGTGCTCTCGTACACGACTGGGGTGTTGTTGCGTGCGAGCGGATTGCCCTCCAGCGCAACGTAGGTACCCCCAAGACCCACAGCCGCCGCCAGCCCGATCAATAGCAGGCGTTTGGGGACTCGCGCCCCGGCAAACGGGCGCGCGCGTGGGGTGGTGACGGCCATCGGGGGAGTTCTCCTGTCTTACTCGCGCTAGTACACGACCTGTCTGTGAATTTAGGTAGCCTACCTTGGAAGTTCCTGAGAGAGGCGCGAGCGCAGCAGCGTCTCCGACGAACCTGTCTGTAATCTGAGAACGACCGTCCGCACTACGGTGTTTCCTTTTCTGACGTAGTGGGCCTAACCTTCATAATAGAACATATGTTCATGCTCAGCTATTTATTGCGCGGGCGTGCGCACGTGAGGGCGACGCACGCCGAGCGCCACGAACCGGGCCGGCAAGTTGCGTACCAGCGGCACGCGCAGCCCGATCTGTAGCGCCTTTGGGACCGCGGCGCGCTCCTCGGCGCGCACCGTTGGTCGCAGGACGTTGTCCTGCAGCAGCCCCTGGAAGGCCTGGGTCAACCGCACGGCCAGCTCGCGTCGCCGCTGCACGCGCGCCAGCTGTCCCACCGAAACCGAGCCATCGCGCAGCGGCTTCCAGAGCAAATTGGCCGCTTCGACCGCGTCCTGAATCGCCACGTTGATCCCCACCCCGGCGATCGGCGACATGGCGTGTGCCGCGTCACCCAGGCACAGCACGCCCGGCCGATACCAGCGCCGCAGACGATCCGCGCGCACCGTCAGAAGTTTGACCTGTTCCCAGTCGGTGATCTCGGCCGCGCGGTCGGCCAGCTCGGGCACGGCGTCCGCGAGCGTCCGACGAAACGCGTCGAGCCCGCGCGCCCGCACCGCCTCGTAAGCCCCCTTGGGAATCACATACGCGACCTGCCAGTACTCACGCCGATTGATCAGCACGAAGAAGTGACCCGGCTGCAAGCGCAGCTCGATCGCATCTCCGTCTGCCTCGCGGCGGCTGAGGCGGAACCACAACACGTCCATCGGCGGCGACGCCTCGTCGAGCGCCAGTCGCGCCGCTTCGCGCACGCGCGACGTCCGACCATCCGCGCCGACCGTCAGCACCGCCCGCACCTCGTCGGTGCCGCTCGGTGTTAGGAATCGGACCCCGTTGACGCGCCCGTCGTGGTCGGTCAACAGGTCCGTCACCTCCGCCTCACGGATCAATGTGAACGTCGGATACCGGGCTGCTTCGGCCGTGATGAACTCGAGAAAATCCCACTGGGGCACGAACGCGAGAAATTTGAATCGTGTCGGGAGGTGGCGAAAATCCATCTGCAGGCGCGTGCCGTCCGGCAGCCGCGCCTGCAGGTGTGAGACTTCCGAGTGCGGCAGCTCCGCCAGAAACCGATCCGCGAGGCCAACGTCGTTCAGGATTTCGAGCGTCGACGGATGGATGGTGTCGCCGCGAAAATCGCGCAGGAAGTCGGCGTGCTTTTCGAGGACGACCACCTCGACCCCGGCGCGCGCGAGCAGGAAGCCCAGCATCGCGCCAGCCGGCCCACAGCCAGCGATGCAGCAGCGGACGTCAGGTCTCACAGGCGACGTACACATAGAAGGTATAGCAGCCGCGCGACGGCGCTATGCAGCCGGCACGAACGCCGTGCTCAGGACCCATGCCTCGTTCGCCGTGCAGTTGACGTCCAGTCGAAAGCCGACGGGATACCCGTCGCCAACTGACTTCAACACCTCGGCCTCGAAGACGCCCCGCTCGGCGATCCACGTGAGCTCGGCATCCCCAAATCCCAGCCACACGCACTCGATCGGGTACAGCGCCTTGAAGACCGCTTCTTTCGCCGAAAACAGCATGGTCAACCGCTGGGTGCCAGCCTCCGGGTCGGCCCAGGCCATCTCATTCGGTCGACAGACCAGTCTGGCGGCGCGAGCAATCGGCCCCCGCGCCGGCTCTTCCACGTCGACCCCCAGCCCGGCGTAGTCCGCCCGCGAGCCGACGATCGCGAGGGCCACGGCCGCTGAGTGGCTGATCGCACCCACGACGCCGGTCGGCCACAGCGGTTGGCCGCCCCCGCCACGCGCGATCCCGGCCGCCTCGATGCCGATCTCCCGCAACGCATCGCGGGCGGCGGCCCGCCCCAGGGCGAACAGCGCCCGCCGCCCAGCCACCGCGCGTGGTCCGAGAATGCCCTCCTCGAGCGGATGGAGCGGCGGCGGCGCCGGCCCCATGTCCGACAGATAGCGGATCCCTACGCCGACCGTCGACGGTAACCCGCGCCGGATGGCATCGCCCGTCAACCGTCGACTGCCCATGCCGCGAATTGGACACGCTCGCGCACCCGCACGCCAACTCCGCACCTACAATCGAGCCCACAGCCACCCATGAGCATCAAAACCAATCCGATGCACGCCGCTCTGGCGGCGGGCCAGCCCCAGATCGGCACCTGGATCAACCTGATCCGCAATCCCGCCATTCTGACGCTGCTCAAGAGTGCCGGCCTGCACTACGCCAGAGTCGACATGGAACACTCGTCACCGTCGATGGAAACCGTCGCGGATATGGCCGTCCTGGCGCGCGCGCTCGATTTCCCGCTCGTCGTCCGCCCGCCCGAAGGCAATCGAGAATGGATCACCCGCCTGCTCGACGTCGGCGTGTGGGGCCTGCACGTGCCGCAGGTGGACACGCCCGAGATCGCGCGCGAGGTCGCCGACGCGGCGCACTATGCGCCGATGGGCGCCCGCGGCATGGCCGGGCTGAGCTCCGGCACCGATTTCGACGGGGAGCTGACCGCCCGCGAGCGCCTGGACCACCTGAACCGCCAGGTGCACGTGACGGTGATGCTCGAGACCGCCGAAGCCTTCCGCCACCTGGACGAGATTCTGTCAATCGACGGCATCGACGCCGTCACCCTGGGCCCGACCGACCTCGCCCAGGACCTCGGCGTGTACGGGACGCCGCGCCAGGCCGCCGTCCTGGACGAGCATCGCCA
>JAFAWJ010000309.1 GCA_019242065.1 Chloroflexota bacterium | reverse complement strand
CGCGGATGTCAGTAGTCCGGATGCGGTTCGGATGGTCTTCGCAAAGACGAAGGAGACATTCGGGCGCCTGGATGTCCTTTTCAACAACGCGGGCATCGGCGCGCCAGGCATTCCGATGGAAGATCTGAGCTACGATCAGTGGTGCACGGTGGTCAGCATTAATCTGACCGGAGCCTTCCTCTGCGCACAAGAAGCCATCAAGCTGATGAAGGCCCAGGATCCGCGCGGCGGGCGCATCATCAACAACGGATCTATATCAGCCCACGCCCCGCGGCCGAATTCGGCGCCCTACACTGCAACCAAGCACGCGCTTACGGGACTCACCAAGTGCATTTCTCTTGACGGCCGCAAGTACGACATCGCTTGCGGCCAGATCGACATCGGCAACGCCCTGACAGACATGACGCGGGTATCCAGCGCCGGTCAGTTGCAGCCTGGTGGCCAGGTCGTGCCCGAGGCGCGCATGGACGTCGAGCACGTGGCGCAGGCCGTCGCGTTCATGGCCGGCCTGCCACTGGAAAGCAACGTCCAGTTCATGACCATCATGGCTACCAAGATGCCCTTCGTGGGCCGCGGCTAGGGGAGCGCGCGCCCATGGCTCCATTCAAAATCCAACCTCACAACCGCCTGCAGGAGTGGGTCGCCGACGAGAAGGGCTACTTTGGCGCCGAGGGTCTCGACTACACCTTTCACTTCGTCGGCACGCCCGACGCGGTCGGCGTTGGCCGTAACTACCACCTGGACGGCTCTGGCTCCGGCGCGGTGCAGACCACCGACGACGTGAGATCAGGCGCGTTCGAGACCATGGAAGCCGGCCGCACCTGCGACATCAGCGCCGCCTGCCACTGGGCCGTCAACATGGCCGCCTCGGGTCAGCACGGCAAGATGTGGGGCCACGCGTACTCGGTGACGCCCGCGGGCATCTACGTCGCCGCCGACTCCGATATTCGAAAGCCCGAGGACCTGGCTGGCCGCGAGGTCGGCGTCGGGTTTCATTCGGGGAGCCACTTCTCGGCGCTCCAGGCGCTCGAAGCATGTCTACCGATCGAACAGCAGAAGCTCAAGTTCATCGGTTCGCCCAACGATCGTGTCGCACAACTGCTCGACCGCCGCGTCGACTCGGCCAATGTCTTCGGTCTGCAGTCGTACATCGTCGAGCAGCAGGGCTTCCGCAAGGTCGTCGACACCTCGTTCATGATCGGGTTCCTCATTTCTGGCGAGGACGTCGCCATGGAGGACGTGGAGAAGTACTTCCGTGCCCTTCAGCGCGCCCAGCGCGATATCGACGTCGAACACCAGAAGTACACCCACTATTACTTGCGCGAGATGGCTGACGAGTTCAAACCCCTGGTCGACGTGCGCGCATTTGGTCCTGGCGAACGCCTCGTCTTCGAGCCGTACACCCAGGAGGTTTACGAACAGACTCACCGCTGGATGCAGAAGCTGGAGCTGTTCCCGGAAAGTCAGTCAGCCGAAGCCGACTACCGCACCGCCGTCCTCGTCTAGACAGAAGGAACCAACTCGCCGTGTTGACTCACGAAGAAAATGAGCTGATCTGTCGCGTCGGTCCAGGTACCCCGATGGGCAACGTGTTCCGCGAGTACTGGCTGCCGGCCATGCTCTCGGAAGAAGCACCTCACCCCGACGGCGACCCCGTCCGCATTCTGATGTTGGGCGAGCAGCTCATCGCCTTCCGCGACACCAACGGCAAAGTTGGCCTGATTCAGAACAACTGCCCGCATCGCGGCGCGTCGCTGTTTTTCGGACGCAACGAAGAGGCCGGACTGCGCTGCGTCTATCACGGCTGGAAATTCGACGTGGAGGGCACCTGCGTCGACATGCCCAACGAGCCCGCCGAGTCCGACTTCAAGTCCAAAGTGAAAGCAGTCGCGTATCCGACCCAGGAGCGCGGTGGCATCGTCTGGGCCTACCTTGGCCCGCGTTCGACCCCGCCGCCGCTGCCGGACCTCGAGGGCAACGTGTTGCCAGGCGCCCAGGCGTGGGCCTACCAGCAGTCAGCCAACTGGTTCCAGATTCTCGAAGGCCACATCGACACCGCCCACGTCAGCTTCCTGCACTACGGCGGTATCCAGCCCGAAGACGTGCCGCCCGGCACGTTCTCCGAATACCAGCTCAAGCAACGCTCAGCGCACTTCGAGGTCATCGACACCGAGGGTGGCGCCTCGTACGCCGCCCGCCGACCTGCCTACGACGGCACCGTGTACTGGCGCGTCGCGCAATGGATCTTCCCGGCGTTTTCGATGGCGCCTCCAGGCGTCCTGGGTCTCGGCAAGCGCAACGCCTGCGAGGTCCCGCTCGACGACCATCACACGATCACCTACCAGATGTCGGTGAGTCGCGGTCGGCCCGGTGGCAATGGGCCTAACCCGACGATGAACCCGATCCCCATGCAGCCGCGCACCACTGACTGGTATGGCCGCTACCAGCCCCTCGTGCAGCCCAGCAACGACTTCCTGATCGATCGCAACGTGCAGCGCGAGAACCGTGGCTCGGCGGGCTTCACCGGCATCAACGGCATCGCCATGCAGGACGCGGCGATCACCTCCAGCATGGGGCCGATCTACGACCGCCGTCAGGAGCGACTCGGCACCAGCGACGCGATGGTCATTCGCGTCCGCCGCCGCCTGATTGCCGCCATTCGTGCGCACATGCAAAACGGCACGGTGCCCCCCGGCGTCGACACACCCGAGGCCTACCGCGTGCGCTCCGGCGGCGTCCTGCTGCCCGAAGGCGCCGATTGGGTGGAAGCCACCCGCGAGCTGCGCCAGGCGTTCGTGGACCACAAGGACCTGGACCCCGCCCTGAACGGACCGCTCTGAGCACGCTTACCTGTGGGGAGCCGTCATAGGGCTTCCCACGTCCCACGGGACTTGGCGACGACTCCCGTGGGGTCCCCCTTTCGGGAGACTCGTCTCTCCAACCTGGTTCCCCTCCGGGGAAGGTCCGTCGCTCCACCATAGGGTCCCCTTCAGGGAAGCTCGTCTCTCCGCCATGGGTCCCCTCCGGGAAAGTCCGTCGCTCCACCATAGGGTCCCCTTCAGGGAAGCTCGTCTCTCCGCCATGGGTCCCCTCCGGGAA
>JAFAWJ010000266.1 GCA_019242065.1 Chloroflexota bacterium | reverse complement strand
GCGTCATGCAGCCGGACAGCATTTTCCGGCTGGCGTCGATGACGAAAGTCGTGACGACCGTCGCGCTGCTCATGCTGTTCGAGGAAGGTCGGGTGCGTCTCACCGATCCGGTGGCGGCATTCCTGCCTGCCTTCCGTCAGTTGCTGGTCGCGACCACCGAGTCGGCCGAGGAGACCGTGCCGGCCGACCGCGAGGTCGTCATTCGCGACCTGCTGACGCACACCTCGGGTGTGGCCAGCAGCCGAGTCGGTCCGCTGGCGGAGGCGGTGCAGCGCGCCAGGGCGGGTATGGGCCCGCGCGGCACGCTAGCCGACCTGGTCGAGCGGTTGGCCGCCATCCCGCTGAGTTTTCAACCTGGCTCGGCGTGGGCGTACTCAGGTCTGGGGGGCTTCGACATGCTGGCGCGCATCGTCGAGGTCGTTTCGGGGCTGAGCCTCGAGCGCTACTTCCGCGAGCGGATCTTCGAGCCGCTCGGCATGCGCGACACCTGCTTTTATCTGCCGGACGACAAGGTTTCGCGTCTGGTTGCCGTGTATCAAAAGACGGACCATGGACTGGTCGAACTGGAGCGGGCTTTTGCCAATCCCGCCGATCGCGACGGCGTGTACTTCTCGGGCGCTGGCGGTCTGGCGGGTACTGCCGAAGACTACTTGCGATTCGGTCAGATGCTGCTCAACGGCGGCGAGCTCGACGGTGAGCGGTTGCTCAGTCCCAAGACCGTGCGCTTGATGCGTACCAACCACATTGGTCAGATTCCCATCCAGCGTGGTGATATGCGCGGCTACCGCTTTGGGCTGGGCGTTCAGGTGGTCGACGACGTGGCGCAGGCGCGGTCGCTGCAGACCGCCGGGAGCTTCGGCTGGAATGGTGCGTTCAGCACCACCGTGTTCGTGGATCCGGCGGAGGACATGGTGCACGTGTTCTTGACGCAGACTGCCGTGCACCCTGATCTCACTGCCGGGTTGTGGGCCGACGTGGAGACACTGGTCAACCAGGCCATCGTCGCCTGACGGCACCGAGTGATTCAGGCCACGGCGGGCTGAATCGGCGCTTGCGCGGCGACGGGGAAGACCAGAACGCGCGCGACGTTCGTTTCTTGCGGTGGAGTCCACTGCATTCGCAGCCCTTCACTGGTCATGATCCATCGAAGGCCAAGGTGTTGCGCGTTCGCGGCGGGCTCGAGGTCGGATGTGTTCATAGTGCGGCCTATGGTGCGGCGGTTCACAGTGGAAGACTGTGAGCTGATTCACACGCCGCGAGTGAAAGAGCTCGCAGACACCGGCGCCGGCTCGAAACCGCCCAAGGCGGCGGTCAGCGCGCGGCTCAGCTTCGTCCCGCGGATGCGCATCAGCCAGATCGCCACACCGTCGACGCCGATCAGGCCGGGGCGACCGCGGCCGATCAGCAGGATGCCCGCGGCCAGCGCCAGCACCGGATTGACGCTGGCGCTGCCGGCCAGCATGTACGACATGTTCATCGTCAGTCCCCCGAGCGCCGCCATCGGCACCAGCGCCCCCACCAGCAAGCCCAAGCCCACCGACGTTTCGCCCGAGGCGATCAGCCGTGAAAACCACGTCTCGGCGTGACTGTCGACCAGGAACTGCAGGAAACTCCGGTACCAGTCATAGGTGATGGCCGAGCCACCGTGCGCGTTGGTCGCCAGGGCGCTGCTCCAGAACGTCAGGAGTCCACGGCCGGTGCCGTCGGTCCACGCTGGATTGGTCAGCTTGGCGAGTCCGGACTTGAGCCACTGAAGTGCGAGCCAGATGCGCAGGGCAGTCAGGCCGCCCGTCCACAGGTAGGCCCTGGCTCGTTCGAGGTGTGCGGCAGTAAGCATGCGCCCAGCATCTCAGTCGGTCCCTGACGGAGCCCGGCACGTGCGCGGCGCGCGCCTGCAAACTCCCTGAAAATGCTGCGAATGGCCTCGGTCGGCGTCGACTAGCTTTCGACTAGCAGCGACTGGACGATCGAGCCCAGTGCGTTCAGGTCGAATGGCTTCCTGAGCGTCGCCTGGACGTGAAACTCCTCGGCCAGGGCCTTCAAATTCGCCGCTGCCGACATGACGACAACCGGGATGCCTTTGAGCGACTGGTCGCGCGTCCACGTGGCCAGCAGCGCTCGACCATCCATGACGGGCATGAACACGTCGACCACGGCCACGTCGGGGGGCGCCGCGCGGGCCAGGCGCAGCGCTTCCGCGCCGTCGTTGGCGACCGCGACCTCGAGGCCTTCATCTCGTAAAAATTCCGAGACGACCGCCTGTATGCCAGGGTCGTCTTCGGCTACCAGTACTCGTCCTGACACGCCAGAGTCCTGGTCTGGAGCGGGGTGCAAGATACGTGCCCTGCGCCACAATGGAGTTTGCCATGCCCGAGCCGACTATTGTGTATGCGCCGTTGATGGACGCGGAGGTCCGCGCCATCGCCGATCAGCTGCGACCGCGCGCATTTGAATTCCGCAACGTTGCCGCGACGGATCTGCCCGACGCGCTCATGGATGCCGACTATCTGTGCGGTTTCATTGGACCCATCGAGACTGACGTGCTGGTCGCCGCGGCCGGCAAGCGACTCAAGCTGGTACAGCTCATGTCAGCCGGCTACGACCGCTTTAATATCGAAGGAGCGCGCGCCGCGTATCTGCCCGTCGCCGACAACGGCGGCGCGAACGCCATTGCCGTCGCCGAGCACGCGGTGATGCTGGTGCTCTCCGCCCTCAAACACGTGCACGCGCTGGACGCGGCCGTTCGGCAGGGGCGCTGGCGAGGTGGCGTCGGTCGAGTCTACGAGCTGTACGGCTCGACGGTTGGCATCGTCGGCATGGGGCGCATTGGTCGCGAGGTGGCCAAACGGCTGGCCGGCTGGGAGGCGGACATCGTCTATTACGATCCTGTCCGTTTGGCACCTGAGGTCGAACAGCAGCTGAAGGTCACCTATCGCGAGCTGGACCAGGTGCTGCGGGTCGCCGATGCCGTCACGGTGCACGTGCCGCTGAATGCCAGTACGCGCAACTTGATCGATGCGGAATCGCTGTCGCTGATGAAGTCGACGGCGGTGCTGGTCAATACCGCGCGGGGTGGACTGGTGGACGAGGCGGCGCTCGCCGACGTGTTGCGGCAAGGACAGATCCTGGGGGCGGGGCTGGACGTGTTCAGTCAGGAGCCGATCGGGGACAGCCCTTTGTTGGAATTACCGAACGTGATCCTGACGCCGCACAGCGCCGGGCCGACGTGGCAGTCGTTTCCGAGACGCTTCGCGAATTGCTTTGCCAATATCGAGCGCGTGCAGCGCGGCGAGAAGCCCCAGTGGGTGGTGGAAGAGCTCAGCGACCTCTTCAGCGCGTAGGTGATTTCCCGGATCGAGGGATTACGTACTCTCCCGGATGTCACCGTCTAGCATGCGGCGCACAGTGAGGACGGGAGAACCACAACCCCATGTTCAGACGCGAGATGCGACGAGAAGAGCGGCACGACGTCGTGGAGGTCGCGGCCGTTGGCGGAATGGTCCACGAAAGTCACAAGGCGCACGAAGAGGAGGCCCAGCTCGCGGAGCTCCAGGCGCAACAGGCCCAGGCCGGCGAACAGGCCCAGGCCGCCGCGCCACCAGCGGAAGCGGCACCCGCCGCGCCAGCCCCAGCCACCGCGGCCACTGACCTGACCGACGCCCAGGTCAGCGAGCTCGAGCGCCTGGCCAAGCTCAAGGAGGAAGGTATCCTGACAGACCAGGAATTCACCGCCGAGAAGGCCAAGATCCTGGGCCTGTAAACCGATGTGAGAGCCGCCGACGACAAGCAGCTAGAGGACGACGCTGACGAGCGCGGTGAGTCGCGCGCCCCCCTGGTCGCCACGCTGCTTGTCGCCGTCGTCATTCCCTGGCTGCTGCCTGAGCGGCTGCTCCCGGGTCCGCGCATCCTCTTTCCGGCGCTGATCCTGGTCTTGATGTGCACGATGCTCGTCCTGGATCCCGGCCGGATCGACCGTCGTTCGCGCGAGGTCCGGCTGGTGCGCATCGGGATCCTGGTGGTCCTGATCGCCAGCAGCATGTATGCGACCCTGGCGCTGACCTACGCGCTGGTCCTCGGCGCGGCCGGCATCACGGATTCAGCCGATCAGCTCCTGCGCGCGGGCGCGCTGGTCTGGCTCAGCCTGATGATCACGTTCGCCTTTCTCTTCTGGGAGTTGGATGTCGGCGGTCCAGGCGAACGAGCCCACGTGGAGCGCCACTGTCCGGACCTGGCCTTTCCTCAGGACCTGAACCCTGCCGTCGCACGGCCGGACTGGCGACCGACGTTTATCGACTACCTGTACCTGGGACTGACCAATAATCTCGCATTCAGCCCAACCGACGTGATGCCGCTGGCCCACTGGGCCAAGATCGCGATGGGCGTGCAGTCGATTGCGTCGCTGGTGATCATTGGTCTGGTGGTCGCCAGAGCCGTGAATATATTTCCCGGACCCTAGATTTGTTGCTCACACGCCCAGGTGAACACGTGCAGCCCGCGGCTGGCGTTGCTACTGCTCTGGAAGCGTGAGTTGAGCGCCGCCAGTTCCTGGCGCAGCGTGTCAGTCAGGTCCGACGGGACGACGCAGTAGATCACTCCGTCCGCTCCGGGCCAGATATTCGTATCGTAGTGGCGGCCACGCGGCCCGCGGCCGGTGACTTTGGCGAACTCGGTAAAGCCTGGCACGCCGACCCTGTCCAGGACATTCATCACGTCCTCGCCCGCCAGTTCGGGATACAGGATCATGTACATGGTCAGACTGGGTCCGGTCTTCACCCCGAACAGGTCTTCAACGGATTCCATCGCGTCAACGTCCTCTCATACAGTCCGCACCCTCAGCGGCGGAGGATTGCCAGCAGGCGCAGGATTGAGATGTACATCCAGATCAGCGCCAACAGTAGCCCGTAGGCGCCGTACCATTCCATAAATTTCGGGCTGCCCACGGCCGCGGCGTGTTCGACGAACTGGTAATTTATCGGCAGATTCAGGACGCCGAGCACCACGATCAGCAGGCTGAGGCCAATCCCCAACGGCGTTGGCGCGTACAGGAAGCGGAAGTAGATGCCGAACCAGGACAGGATCCAGGCCACCAGCCAGATCAGTGCGATCGCCGTGATACCCACGATCACCAGCAGGGCCAGTTTGCCGCTGACGCGAAGCTTGCCCGTGCTGTACAGCAGGAGCGTTGCGGCGAAGACGGCAACCGTTGCGACGATCGCCTGCAGGACGATGCCGTCGTACTCCAGGTTGTAAAACGCGGCGGCAATGCCCAGCAGCGTGCCCTCGCAAAGGGCGTACAGCGGTCCGACGATCGCGGCCGAGCGGAACGCCACCGCGCCATAGATACCGAGACCCAGCGTCAGCAGCACCATCAGCCACGTCCACGAGGGCTGCAGCGCCATGTCGGCCCCACGCACCTGGACGATGCTGACCTGCGACCAGCCGAAGGCTCCGCCCAGGATCAAAATGATGACGAGCAGGCCGGTCTTCATGTACGTACCGCCGACGGTCATGCCCATCTTTTCGTCCGGGGCTGCCAGCGACCAGCCACGCTCGAACGCGGATGGATTCAGCGCCGGATTGCTGGGGCCCGTCGCCTTGGGAGCCTGCTGGGCGTAGGTGTCAGCTGTCATATGCGTGCAAGGCTAGCCCACGACCTGCTCATGCGTTGCTCGTAGCGGTGCGGGTGATACCCTCGCAGCCGATGGATGCGCTGCCGGGAACGGCTTTTCCACTGGGTGCGACGCCGCGCGATGGCGGAACGAATTTCGCCATCATGTCGGAGGTTGCCTCTGGCGTCGAGGTGTGCCTGTTTGACGCCGCGGGTCACGAGGACCGGGTGGTGCTCCGCGATCGTGACGCGGGTGTCTGGCATGGCTTTGTCCCGGGCGTCGGGCCGGGGCAGATGTACGGCTTTCGTGTCGATGGCGCCTTCGATCCAGCACGCGGTTTGCGTTGCAATCCCAACAAACTCCTGCTGGATCCGTATGCAAAGGCCACCGCCGGCTCCGTTACCTTCGGCCCCGAAGTGCTCGGCCATTCGCTCGACGACCCCGACCAGCCGAGTCAGTTGGACTCCGCCGCGCATACCCTGCGCAGCCTGGTGGTCGACCCGTCCTTCACCTGGCGCGACCTCCGCCGGCCCAATCACTCGTACGCCGATACGGTCATCTATGAGGTCCACGTGAAAGGCTTCACCATGACCCATCGGGAGGTGCCGCTTGAACTCCGCGGCACCTACGCTGGCCTGGCGCATCCCGCCGCGATCGGCCATCTGAAGGCGCTGGGCGTCACAGCCGTCGAGTTGCTGCCAATCCACCAGAACGTGCCGGAAGCGTTTCTCGTCGACCGCGGGCTCACCAATTACTGGGGCTACAACACCATTGGCTTCTTTGCGCCGCACGCCGGGTACTCCGCGGCGGTGCGCGCCGGTCAGCCCGGTGGCCAGGTGGCGGAGTTCAAGTCCATGGTGGATGCGCTCCACGCTGCGGACATCGAAGTCCTGCTGGACGTCGTCTTCAACCACACCGCGGAAAGCGACGAGTCCGGTCCGACGTTGTGCCATCGCGGCATCGACAATCCGTCGTATTACCGTCTCGATCCGGATAATCCGCGCCGCTACGTCGATACTACCGGTACCCACAATTCGCTGAATACGACTGACTCGATCACGCTGCGACTCATCATGGACTCGCTCCGCTATTGGCTGCTCGATATGCGAGTGGATGGATTCCGATTCGACCTGGCGCCCACGCTGGCCCGCCAGGCCGGTGCCTTCGAGCGGAGCTCGTCGTTCTTCGACCTGATCTCCCAGGATCCGGTGGTCTCGCAGGTCAAGCTCATCGCCGAGCCCTGGGATGTCGGACAGGCTGATAGCTATGCCCTCGGCAAGTTTCCGCCGTTGTGGAGCGAGTGGAACGGCAAATATCGCGACACCATGCGCGACTTCTGGCGCAGCCATCCCTGCCTGGGTGACTTTGCGACCCGCTTCGCGGGCTCCGCGGACCTGTACGGCCGCGACGGACGCCACCCGACGGCGTCGGTGAACCTGATCACCGTCCACGATGGCTTCACTCTGGCGGATCTGGTGGCGTACGACGCCAAGCACAACGAGGCGAACGGCGAAAACAATACCGATGGCGCAAACGACAACCGCTCCTGGAATTGTGGCGTCGAGGGCCCGACCACCAATCCGGACGTGCTGGCGCTGCGTGGCCGCCAGCAGCGCGCGATGCTGGCCACGCTGCTGCTGTCGTTCGGCGTGCCATTACTACTCGGCGGAGACGAGCTTGGGCGTACACAGCACGGCAACAACAATGCGTACTGCCAGGACAACGCCGTCAACTGGATCGACTGGTCGACCGTTGACGACGCTCTGCTGGCCTTTACGCGCAAGCTCGTGGCCTTTCGGCGCGCCCACCCGGTCTTTCGTCGGCAGCGCTTCCTGACCGGCGGGGACTCCGCCAGGCTCGGCTGGTTCACGCCGTCTGGTGCCGCGATGACGAACGACGACTGGGCCGACGCCGAGGCGCGCTGCGTCACGATCTTGCTGGACGGGCAAGATTGCCCGGACCGTGCCAGCGACGGAACCCCGTTGCTCGACGACGATTTCCTGGTGCTCGTCAACAGCTGGTGGGAGCCGCTCGACTTTGTGGTGCCGATCACACGCCCCGGCCAGTGCTGGCGCGTCGAATTCGAGACGTTCGACCCGGCATCGCCGCCAGACGCGGCTCAGCTGCGGGCGGGCCAGACGCGTCGCGTGGGTCCGCGTTCGCTGGTGGTCCTCCGCGCCACCCCGTGATCCCTCCGGCGGAGGCGACACTCTCGCCGGGCGCTGGACTCGTCGGCTTCGGTCGCACCTTGCGGCCGTATCTGCGCGCCCATCGTTGGCGCGGGCTCGCGGCTGTCGTGAGCACGCTGCCCCAGATCGTCTTTCTCAGCGGGTATCCGATCCTCCTGGCGATCCTGATCGACGACGGCATCCTGCCACGCAATGCGGGCGTCGCCGCGCTCGTCATCGGCGTGCTGCTGGCATTGTTGGTCCTGACGGCCATTGGCGATCTTTTCACCCAGTACCTGTCCGCGCGGATCGCCGCGGAGGTGATCGGCGACGTCCGCCTCCACATCTTCGACCACCTGCAGCGTCTGTCGATGGGCTTCTACAGCCGCACGCAGGTAGCGGACCTCGTCGCACGCTTCACGGTCAGCCTCGACGCGATCGAGCACGCATTGGCCTTCGACCTGCCACTGGCATTTACCCAGGTGTTGATCCTGGTGCTGGGCACCGGATTGATGTTCTGGCTGGACTGGCGCATGGCGCTGCTCACGCTGCTGCTGTTGCCGCTGCTCGTCGCCGGTCCGCGCTGGTTGGGACCTCGCGCAGCGCGCGCGGGCTACGCGCGCCAGGCTGATTCCGCGCGCCTGGCGACCACCGTCCAGGAGAACCTGGCCGCTCAGCAGGTGGTCAAGGCCTTCGGTCTGGACCGCTTCTTTCATGATCGCGTCCTCCGCCAATCCGCTCAGCTGGTCCGCAGTAGCGTCCACGCCGGCTTCCTCAGCGGACTCCTCGGCACGTCGTTGACGGGCAGCGGTTATGTCTTACTGGCGGTTGTCCTGTCAGCCGGTACGTATCTCACCTTCCAGGACCAGATGAGCCTTGGAGCGCTTGTCGCGTACTTCGAGCTGGTGTGGTGGATCATCGGCGCCGTCCAGCAAGTCTCGACCCTGTCGGAACCCATTCAGCGCGCGGCGGCCGCGACGCAGCGTGTCGAAGAGTTGTTGGCTGAACAGCCCGCGGTCGCCGACCAGCCAGCGGCGCCATCGCTGCCGCCGCTGGAATATGAGATTCGCTTCCAGAGCGTGCAGTTCGCGTATTCGCCCGACGCGGCACACCGCGTCAACATCAGCCTGGATGTTCCGCGTGGTGCGAGTGTGGCGCTGGTCGGCCCCAGCGGCTCTGGCAAGAGCACGTTTCTGCAATTGCTCATGCGCTTCTACGATCCGACAGCTGGCTCGATTACTTTTGACGGACACGACGTACGCCACTACACGCAACGATCGCTGCGGACCCAGATGGCAGCGGTGCTGCAGGACAACGTGCTGTTCGACTGCAGCATCCGCGACAACATCCGCATGGGTCGTCCGGATGCAACCGATGCCGAGGTCGAGTCCGCTGCGCGCGCGGCGGAGGTGCACACTACGATCGTCGCCATGCAACATGGCTACGACACGTTCGTCGGCGAGCGGGGCGGTCGGCTGTCTGGCGGTGAGCGTCAGCGCGTTGCCATTGCTCGCGCCCTGGTGCGTGAGCCGCGCGTGCTGATTCTGGACGAAGCGTCTTCCGCGCTCGATCCAACTACCGAAGCGTCGCTCAAGTGCGCCCAGACGAAGTCTCATCTATCCAGGAGGTGCAATTCCTTCGCCGCCAAGGCTTAGCCAGCCAGCGGCAATCGAGTCTTGCGCTGTGCAAGGTAACGAACTTGGCGAAGCGTAGACAGCGCGACCGGCAGGCCGCAACGAGAGTGAAGCGATTGAGCCCCGTTACACGAATTGAGCAGAGGCCGACCGTGTTTGAGAACGGGAAGGCACTAGTAGGCGTGGGTTATGGCGACTGCGCCGGAGACTCTGCCGGGGTCGGAGAGCGTGGCATGCCGGGAGAGGGATAGGTGGAGGAACTGGGGAAGGCCTCGGAGCTCTCAGCAATGAGTAGCGGAAGCGAAGCACGGCTGCCGAGCGACCGCCATGGCTCCAAGGTTGGCAGATCGGCCCGTAGTACCGAAGAAGCGGGACAATGCCCGCCGAGGAAAGGGGCCGAGCAGGACAGCTTGCTCGACGAGGGCTACACGGCTGCACCTGAGGCAGATACGACCGTGTCCACGAAACTCGCCGGGCTCGCCGCACGCGCCAGGAAGGAGGCTCGACTCACTAACGTCGTCCAGTTCGTGGATGAGGAGTTGCTGCGACTGGCGTTCCGTTCCCTGCGTAAGCAGGCGGCGCCAGGCGTAGACGGACACAGCTACGCGGACTACGCGGTCAACCTTGACCAGAAGCTGCGAGATCTGCATGCGCGACTGAAGAGCGGGCGCTACCAGGCGCCAGTGATTCGGCGGGTGTACGTTCCTAAGGCGAATGGAAAGCTCCGCCCGATAGGTATCAGCACGATCGAAGATCGACTGGTCCAAAAGGCGGTGACGTGGGTCCTCAGCGCAGTGTTCGAACAGGACTTTCTGGAGTGCTCGCACGGATTCCGTCCGAAACGCAGCCCGCACACAGCCCTACATCGCATGCGAGAAGACATGCGGTTGCACGGAGTGCGGTATGTGGTGGAGGCAGACCTGGCGAGCTATTTCGACTCGGTTAATTGGAACTGGCTGAGAAAATTCGTACGACATCGGGTTAATGATGGGGGACTCATCCGACTCCTGAACAAATGGCTGAAAGCCGGTGTGATGGAGAACGGAGTCGTCACCCACATGAACGAAGGGGTACCGCAAGGCGGCCCCGTCAGCCCAGTGCTTTCGAATATCTATCTGCACTATGTCCTTGACTTGTGGTTCGAACGACGCTTCAGGAAAACCTGCCGAAGCTACGCCGAACTCACGAGGTTCGCTGATGATTTCGTAGCGGTGTTTCGGGAACGTGAGGACGCCGAACGCTTTCGGCAGGAAATGGACGAGCGACTCTCGGCCTTCGGGCTGCGGGTCGTGCCCGAGAAGACGGCTTTGCTGCACT
>JAFAWJ010000258.1 GCA_019242065.1 Chloroflexota bacterium | reverse complement strand
CGACCGCGCGCACATTGGCCTCCGACATGGTGAAGTACACCGCCTCGACACGGCTGTCGTCTTCGACGATCAAGTCGATGATCGTGTCAGGAACGGAGGTGCCTCGCGCCCGAGCGACATCGTCGAGTGTCCACCCGGTCAGAGGCTTAAGCGCTTGATTGCGGAAGCCCACGAGCGATGCCACGTTGCAGGCGATACCTCGCCCCACCAGTGATTCCAGTCCTTCGTCCAATGTGATCCAGTCGATGTCGTACGTGATGTCGCCTTGCCGCTGACGATACTCATGCTTCATAGCGTCGCTCAGCGGCCCGAGAGACGAACCTTCGCCGAACAACTCAAGGGTTACTCCCTGACGGATGTCGCTTTGCGACCGGCCGTCGGCGATCAGCGACTCCGCCGCCTGGCTCAGCATGTTGATGAACCCCGGCGCGACCGCTGCGCCGCGGGCGTCGAGCTCCACATGCCCGCGCCCGGCAAGACCTGGTGCGACAGCGACGATGACATCGTCTCGCACCGCCACATCGCTGATTACCGGTGGGGATCCGCTGCCGTCGTAGATGCTTCCGTTACGGATCACAACATCGTAATCTGGGCCGTCTGACATGACGCCGACAGAACTCACCATCTCGCTCAGTCTCCTGGCAATCGCATGAGCGTCGCCACTGACCGAGCAACATTCCTCCCGGAGTGTGCGAAACCATCCACAGCAGCGTAGTGGTCAGCGTCCGGTTCGATGAACTCTTCTACCCGATCGCCGTGAGCACGGATTGCCGCGACGATCAGAGGCGAATCGTGCAGCACGACAGGTAGGTCACGTTCGCCCCAGACGACGACGGTCTGGTCAGGTACCCGCTCAATGCACTGTGTGAGATCTGGAACCCACCACTGCGATTCAGGATTGGAGAACTCTGCGAGCCCATCCAGGTGACGGGCGAAGTCCCACATGCCGCCGCTGATGATCACCAGGACCTTGATCAGTCCAGGTGGCAATTGGCTGTTCGGGGACCAGTCGCGTAGTGTGGTCAGGGCCGCAAGGACGGCTCCAGCAGAGGCCCCTGCCAGGTAAACGCGGTCTGCATCGGCGTTCAAGTCCATGGCATGGTCGAGCAGCCACTGCAGCCCCAGTTCGACATCCTCGCAGGTGTCAGGAACGCGCACGTCAGGAAGGAGCCGGTACCCCATGGACACGAAGACGGCGCCACGCTCGAGGTACGGCCGGCCAACGTAGCCGTTATAGCTCGGCTCGCCCCGGCGGAAGCCGCCGCCGTGCAAGAAGACGAGTACGGGAGCCGCTTTCGGAGCGATCCGTGGGAAATAGATATCCATCACTTGCCTTGGAAGCTGTCCGTACTCGACGCCGATCTGGTGCCGAAAATCGGCACGAAGCCGATTTGTCTGTCTCCACTGCTCAGCGATCCGTGCGGATCGCGTCTCGTCCACGGTCGTCCCATTCTCCAGTGAGCTCATTCAGCATGTGCTCGACGCTTCGTCTCGCACCGAAGTCCTGGTGGCGGCCGTCGGCCACCTATCCCGCCAGGGCAGGGCTCGACGTACTCCTCCGCGCCACCGACTGGGATCCCACCGACCGCTACGACACCGTCGCCGAGTTCACGGCCACCCGTGCCTGTACGGCGCCGAGACGCTGGTGCCCGGCGGGGTGCGCCCGTGACAGTAGAGCAGAAGGTCCACGTCGCCAACCGTCGGCGAGATCGCGGTCCAGGTGGTCTTCCCGTCATTTCGGCACAACGTCGCGTAGGTAACTGCGTCCCTCGACCAGCGCGCGCAGCCGCTGCACAGGCCGCCAATCTGGCTCGCCCGGTCGCTCCGGAAATTGAATGGACTGCCGCAGGTCGTGCATGACGGCGTAGACTTCCAGGCGCTCGCGGAGTCTCTGGACGTCGAAGAGCTCCGGATAGACTTCGGCCAGCCACTTCGGCACGTGCCGAAAGTCCTCACGCCGCATGAGATACTCGTCCTCCTCGACGACCGGCAGGTGCGGCCATTGGCAGAAGCGCAGCGGCACGTCTAGCTCCAGGTCCGGGGCTGCGGGCCGCGCCATTTCGAAGTCAAGGACGGCCGTCAGTTTGCCCCCCTCCACCAGTAAGTTCTGGCCAAACATGTCTGTATGCACGAGCGCGCACCGGTCGTCGGCAAAGAGGTGCAATCGCTCGGCGACGAGCACTTCAGCCGCATCCACCAGTCCGCGATCGACGCCACGGACGTCGCGCGCCGCCGCAG
>JAFAWJ010000244.1 GCA_019242065.1 Chloroflexota bacterium | reverse complement strand
GGAGGACTTGCCCGAGGAGTACGCGGTGCAGCAGACGGGCTCGACGATCTCGGGCGAGCCCGTGCCTGACAACTGGGCGTTTCCGTATACGTGGTCACGTGCCCTGACGATCCTGGCAGGCACGTCCGAGATTCAACGCAACATCCTGGGCGAGCGTGTCCTAGGCTTGCCGCGCGAGCCCCGCGCCGATCGTAGTCCCACGTAGGGTCACCGTCCGTCCCTGGCGGGGGTCAAGGGGTTTACCCCTTGTCGTCGACAAGAGCAATGCCCCCAGTCCACTTCCTATAACCTGGCGCCCATGCGCGCCATCGTGACGCGGCCGGGCGCCGGCCGCGCCTGGCTGAGCGACATCCCCGAACCGCGCGTCTCCACCCCCAGCGACGTGGTCGTCGACATGCTCCACGTCGGCGTGTGCGGCACCGACCGCCACGTCATGTCCTTTCCTATGCGCTCGGAAAGGTCCCTGCCCACCGGCGACGACTTCCTGGTTATCGGCCACGAGGCGGTCGGCCGCGTCGCGCACGTCGGCCCCGCGGTCACCTCGCTCGCCCCCGGCGATGCGGTCGTCCCCACCGTCCGCCGCGCCTGCGCCGGCTGCCCCGCCTGCAACGTCGGCCAGACCGACCTGTGCTTCACCGGCAACTACCGCGAGCGCGGCATCGTCGGACTCCACGGCTTCCTCTCCGAGCGCATCGTCGACCACGCCGAGAATCTCATTCGCATTCCTGACGATCTGGTGGCAGTCGCCCCCCTGGTCGAGTCCCTCTGCACTCCAGAAAAAGCGCTGCGGCGCATCGACAACGCCCGCGCCCACCTGCCCGTCGAGGGCACACTCCACGGCGTCCAGCGCGCACTGGTCACCGGCAGCGGTCCCATCGCCCTGCTGGCCGTCCTCGCCCTGCGGCTGCGAGGCATCGAAACGGTGTCCGTTGCCCGCCAACCGGTGGGCGGCCAGGCCGCCAAACTCGTCGAACGTACCGGCGCCGCGTACGTCTCGCTCCAGGAGGTCGACCTCGAGCGGCCCGAGGCGCGGCTGGGCACCTTCGACGCCATCGTCGAGGGCACCGGCGCCATCGAGTTGTCAGTGGGCATGCTGGCCGCGCTCGACCGCAACGGCGTCCTGGACCTGGTCGGCGGACCACCTGAGCGCAAGGCCATCCCGATTCACGCCGCGCTGCTGGGTGGCATGGTGGGTCGCAACCTGACGCTGCTCGGCAGCGTCAACGCCAACGCCGACGACTGGCGTGCCGCCGTACGCGACCTCCAGGCGATGCGGGCCGCCTACCCGGGCGTGGTCGAGGAGCTGATCACCCACCGCTTCGGCATGGGCGACGCCGACGTCGCCTTCGAACGCGTGCCCGGCCAGATCAAGGCCATCATCTCGATCGCCTAGCCGACCCAACTACCTGGCGCGCCGGCCGCGGCGGCGGCGCCGTCGACCGCCGCACCACCAGCTTCGCCGGCAGCAGTACGTGCCGCGGCGCCGCCTGGTCACCACTCAGTCGCCGCAGCACCAGGCTCGCGGCTTCGGCCGCGATCTCCAGGCCGGGCAGCGCGAAGGTCGTCAGCGGCGCATCGAAGAAGTCCGCGTACGGCATGTTGTCGACCGCGATCACCGACAGGTCCCGAGGAATGGTCAGATTCAGATTGCGGACCTCTTTCTGGACCCAGCTGGCAATCGCGTCGTTGAAGCAAAACGCCGCAGTGATCTCCCGCCGGCCGACCAGCGCCCATAGCAGCGCCGGATCGGCTTCCACCAGGTACGACTCCAGCTCAGCCGGAACACGCCCCTGTTCAGTCGGCGGCACCAGCATCCGCGGCTGGAGGTCCATCTCGCGCATGGCGCGCACATAGCCGATCGCGCGGTCGCGCACCGTCGTCGTGCGGGTGCCAGGCAGGTGGATGATGCCGACGTGCCCCAGCTCCAGCAGATGCCGGGTGGCTTCATAGCCGATCCGCTCGTTGTCGGCCGCGACATAGTCCAGGGCCAGGTCGAGCCCAGTGTCCAGGTACCGCGCCACCAGCACGACGACCACCCCGCGGGCGCGCAGCTCGGCGATGATGCTCTCGATGTCCAGGCCAGCTGGTGCCACCATCAGCAGGGCCGCCAGATTTTGCGACGCCAGTCCCCGCGCCAGCTCACGCAACGTCTCGAAGCGATCGTTGTGCAGACTCATGTCCACACGCAGCCCCGCCTGGCGGAGTCGGAACCCGAGCGACGCCGCGAGGTCCGCATAGTAGAGGTAGAAATCGCCGTCGGGCACGATGACACCCACCAGGTCGCGTTCCCGCAGCGTCCGACGGCCCTCGACCACGAACGTCCCGGCCCCCACCAGCGATTCGAGCAGCCCTTCGTCCACCAGACTCCGGATCGCCTGACGCACGGTCGAGCGGCTGACACCGAGTTGCTCTTGCAGGGTGCGCTCGGCAGCCAGCGCCTGGCCAGGCTGGAGCGTGCCGTCGAGCACCTGCTCGCGAATCGCCGCGCGCAGGCGCTGATACAACGGGGTCCTACCGGGTCGTCGCAGATCGCGGCGGGCGCGGTCGACGTCCAGCATGCGGATTGGTACGGACCATCGTAACAGCCAGTTCACACCTTGACCACGGCTTGACGCCATTTGGGGGGCGGGCATACGATCGGTCCGTACCGGTCCGAAGGACACACAAGGCGCTGGTCGGGGTGGCAGGCGTTCGTTTCTGGTGGGTTTGACACAGTTCCGGTAGTCGCTCCCGACACACGCATCAAGGAGAGGCGCATGGAAAAAAGGGGTGCGCGCACGATCCCATCGATCAGTCGGCGGCAATTTCTCAGAGCCGCGGCGCTGACGGGCTCCGCGGCCGTCGTGGCCGCCAGCCTGCCCGGCACCGTCTTTGCCCGGCAGGTCGCCACGGGGCAGGCGACCGGCCTCGCGTCCGTTCCGCGCAACCAGACCATCGTGACCGTGCGCGGCGGGACGCAGGGCAAATTCACCGAGGATCAACTCTGGAACCCGTTCATCGCCACCGCCAACCATCAGACCGGTCCGCAGTTTGTGTGCGAGCCACTCGCCTTCTACAGCGCCTTCCAGGACAAGATGATCATGTGGCTGGCCGAGTCCTACCAGTACTCGCCCGACTACATGACCCTGACCATCAAGACGCGGCCAGAAGCGATGTGGAGCGACGGCGTGCCCTTCACCGCCGACGACGTCGCCTACACCTATAACGCGCTCAACGCCCTGGGCTCGAAGGTCAAGTGGGGCGCCGACGTCGCGCAGGTCCTGGACAAGGCAGTCGTCCTCGATCCGCAGACTGTTCAGCTCAACTTCAAGGGGCCAGCGCCGCGCTTCTTCGAATACAGCGCCTACAAGTTCGACATCGGCATCTACATGATGCCGAAGCACATCTTCGAACAGCAGAGCCAGGACATCTCGGCCTTCCCGCACTTCGACGTCTCGAAGGACTGGCCCGTCACCACCAGCCCGTGGCGCGTGGTGTACTCCGATCCGTCCCAGAAAATCCTGGACCTGCGCGATCACTGGTGGGGCGCCGGCGTTGTCGCGGATATGCCCAAGGCCCAGCGACTGATCTATTTGCCGGACCCGGGCGAGCAGAACCTGGCCCAGGGCATGATCTCCAACGCCTTCGACATCGTCACCGGCATCCAGCCCACCACCTTCCCAACCGTCTTCCAGCAGAACCCCAACGTCACCACCTGGTCCGGCCAGCAAGCCCCCTTCGGCTACGAGGACTGGTGGCCACACTCCCTGTACGTCAACACCCAGAAAGGTCCCACCGCCGACCCCGACGTCCGCTGGGCCATCAGCTCCTACCTGGATCGCGACCAGCTCGTCGACTTCGCCTGGAATGGCGCCGCCAGCACCGCCGCGCTGCCCATCCCCAACGCTCCATACGGGACGCAGATCTTCTACGACAACGTCCAGGATCTCCTGCAGCAGTACAACACCCTCGAATACAACCCGTCCAAGGGTGACCAGATCCTGCAGAGCAAGGGCTTCACCAAGGGCTCCGACGGCACATGGGTGGCGCCAGATGGGACGCCCATGAACTTCGACATCATCAGCTTCTTCGATTTCACCAGCGTCGGGCCGGTGGTCGTGCAGCAGTTGAAGAACGCGGGCATCAACGCCACGTATTCGGAGCCGCCCAACTTCGGCGATCGACTGGATGCTGGCGACTACAACATGATGCTGTTCGGACACGGTGGCTCGTACGGACCGGATCCGTATTACACCCTGCGCCTGTATCAGACGTCGTCGGTCAATATCGTGGCGACGCACCAGACGAATTACTCGCTCTGGGAGAATTCGCAGTACGACGCGATTGTCGACGAGGCGTATTCCACGAGTCCGACCGACCGGCAGAAGATGCTGGACTACTGGCACCAGGGGATGGCCATCTGGCTGCCAAACCTGCCAGACATCATGCTGGAGCAGGGCTATCATCGGCTGCCGACGAACACCACGTACTGGACTGGCTGGCCGGATGTGAACAATCCGTATGTGAACAGCGCGTTCTTCCATCTGACGCCCGCGCTGATCGTGCACAAACTCCAGCCCACCGGCGCCTCATAAATTGAGGTGGAGGTCGTGCTCGCGACCGGCGGCTTGTGCCCTGTCGATATCAACACACACCAGGGGTGGACTACCCAGGTGGATAACCCACGTCCGACAGGACAACACGTTGGAGACACCTGTTCGACACCGGGAGAGCCCCTCCCGAGCACGACTTCCCTTCACCACGTAGCCCTCTGAATGCGACTCGACTATCTCCTCAAACGCTTTGCGCTGTTCCTCCTGATCATCTGGCTCGCCAGCACGGTCGACTTCTTCCTGCCCCGCCTCGGCGGCGGCGATCCGATTCGGGCGCAGCTCGCCGCCCAGGCGGCCATGGGCGGCAACAGCCAGATCGGCACCAAGGACATGATCGCCGAGTACGACCGGCGCTTCGGCCTGGACAAGCCGCTGTACCTCCAGTATCTGACCTACCTCAACGACACCGCCCACCTCGAATTCAACTTCTCGATGGCCGCCTATCCCACCAAGGTCATCGACATCATCGGCCGCGCCCTGCCCTGGACCATCGTCCTGCTGTCGGTGACCACCCTGCTGGCCTGGACCATCGGCACCGTCCTCGGCGCGATTCTTAGCCGCCCCAACGCCCCGCGCATTCTGAAATTCATTCTGGCTCCCATTCTCACGCTCAGCGCGATCCCGTTCTTCTTACTGGGACTGCTGCTGATTTACGTGCTGGGCTTCCAGTTGCGCTGGTTCCCGCTAGCTGGCGGCTATGACCAGGGTCTGCTGCCCGCCTGGGACCCGAAGATTATCGGCAACATGATCTACCACTCGATCCTGCCGGCGCTGTCGATCATTCTCGCCTCGATCGGCTTCTGGACCCTCGGCATGCGCGGTGTGATGGTGTCGTCGCACGGCGAAGATTACCTGTTGTTCGCCGACGCCAAGGGCCTGCGTCGCGGCACCGTGTTCTGGCGGTACTCCATTCGCAACTCGTTGCTACCGCAGCTCACGGCGCTGGCGCTGGCACTCGGCAACATCGTCTCGGGCGCGGTCCTGGTGGAGGTCATCTTTCAATACCCGGGCATGGGCACGCTGCTGTACCAGTCGATCCGCTCCTCCGACTTCTACATGATCCAGGGACTGGTGTTCATCATCATCGTGGCGATCGGCTTCGCAACCCTCGTCCTCGACCTGATTTACCCGTTGCTGGACCCGCGCATAACATACGCGCGCAGGTAGGAAGCCCGTGGCCACCATCGCCCAGCAGCCGTCGATCGCCACCTTCGAGACGCCTCGCCGCCGCGCCGGCGTCTGGACCGGCGGCGTCCTGGGCTATATGCGCCGCAATCCGGAGCTGATCTTCGGCCTGTGCCTGCTCGGCCTGCTGCTGGCGTTCATCGTCATCGGGCACCTGACTGCCCCACTCGACAAGGCCAAGCCGCTCTCCGGCCGCCCGCTGCTGCCGCCGTCGCACACCAATTTGTTTGGCACCGACAAGCAGGGCCGCGACCTGTACGCGATCATGGTGTTGGGGACGCCGCTGACCCTCGAGATCGGCATCCTCGCCGGACTGATCGGCGTGACCGTGGGCACCATCCTGGCGCTGGTCTCCGCCTTCTACGGTGGACGGGCTGACGCCGTCATTCGCGGCATCGTCGACATCGGCCTGACCATTCCCGGCCTGATGGTGCTCGTCACGCTGGCCATGAACGTCAAGGGCGGTTTGTCCGTGCCGCAGATGGTGCTGGTCGTCGCCTGCCTGGCCTGGCTGTTTCCCGCGCGCGTCATCCGCGCCCAGGTCCTCACCGTCCGCGAGCGCTCTTACGTCGACGTGGCGCGACTCTCGGGCATGTCCCGCCCGAAGATCATCGCCCTGGAAGTCATGCCGAACCTCCTGCCGTATATCGTCGCCTCACTCGTCGGTGCCATTTCCGCCGCGGTGCTGGCCTCCATTGGACTGGAGGTCCTCGGATTGGGATCGTTCGACTCGGTCACGATCGGCATGACGCTGTACTGGGTGATTTACTACGCGGCCATCATCAACTCCTGGTGGTGGTGGTGGCTGCCACCCATCATTATCATTATCATTCTGTTCACCGGGCTGTTCCTGGTGGCCGTCGGTCTCGACGAATTCGCCAACCCCCGCATTCGCCGCCGTGCCTGACAACGGCGTCTCCGGCGAAGTCCTGAAAGTCGAGGATCTCCGGGTCTCGTATTTCACCGAGCGGGGTCCGGTCAAAGCCGTCGACGGCGTCAGCTTTGGCGTGCTGCCCAGTGAACGCCTCGGGTTAGTCGGCGAATCCGGCTCCGGGAAGTCCACCATCGCCCTGGCACTGATGCGCCTCATCCGTCCACCAGGTGTCATCGAAGGTGGCCAGGTGCAGCTCGACGGCGTGAACCTGCTGGAGCTCGGCGACGATCAGATGCGCCGTTTGCGTCTGGCAACCCTCGCGCTGGTCGCACAGGGTGCGATGAACTCGCTCAATCCGGTCGTCCGCGTGCGCGAGCAAATCCTCGACGCCATGCGCGACCATGGCGAGAAACTCTCGAAGCAAGCCGCCAACCAGCGCGTCGCCGCCCTCCTGGAGCAAGTGGGTCTCCAACCCAACGTCGCCGATCGATACGCGCACGAGCTGAGCGGCGGTATGAAGCAGCGCGTCTGCATCGCGATCGCCATCTGCCTCCGCCCGAAGGTCATCCTGGCCGACGAACCAACCAGCGCTCTGGACGTCGTCGTTCAGCGCCAGGTCATGGAGACGCTGGGCCGCGTCCAGGAGGAGCTGGGCGCCTCGGTCGTGCTGGTCGGACACGACATGGGCCTCATGGCCCAATTCGTCCATCGACTCGGCGTCATGTACGCCGGCCGGCTGGTGGAGGTCGCGCCGGTGCGCGAGATCTTCACCGAAGCCCTCCACCCGTACACGCAGCTGCTCATCGCCAGCCTCCCGTCACTGTCGGAGAAGGGCTCGTTGCGGGGGATTCCAGGCCTGCCACCGTCGTTGCTCGATCGACCGCCCGGCTGCTCCTTCAATCCGCGCTGTCCACACGCCATGCAGCGCTGCCGCGTCGAAGACCCGATGCTCACCGAAGTGCGACCCGATCGCTGGGTCGCGTGTCATTTGTATGCCGAGTCCGATGTGGAGGCGCCCGCGTGAGCGCACTCCTGGAAGTCCGCGGGGTCAGCAAAACCTTCGGCGGTGGCCTGTTCGACAAGCGCGTGACGGTCGCCCTCGACGATTTCTCATTTGCCATCCAGTCCACGCCGCCACGCGTCACGGCCGTCGTCGGTGAAAGCGGCAGTGGCAAAACAACGCTCGCGCGACTCCTGCTCGGACTGATTACGCCCACGCGCGGCCAGGTCCTCTATAACGGTCACGAGCTCCTGCATTTGAAAGGCGCCCAGCGGCGCGCATTTCTGCGCGACGTCCAGATGATCTTTCAGGACCCGTACGAGGTCTACAACCCGTTCTACCGGGTCGACCACGTGCTGGAAACGCCGGTGGCGGAGTTCAATCTGGCCAGCTCGCCGCAGGCGCGCCGCGCCATGATCCGCGAGTCGCTAGAGGCCGTTGGACTCCGTCCGGAGGAGACGCTCGGCCGCTATCCACACCAGTTGAGCGGCGGCCAGCGTCAGCGCATCATGGTTGCGCGCGCGGTGCTGATGCGGCCGCGGTTGATCATCGCCGACGAGCCGGTGTCGATGGTTGACGCCTCGTTGCGCGCGACAATTCTGGACAGCCTCGGGCGGCTGAACCGGGAGTACGGCATGTCGATCGTGTATATCACCCACGATCTGACGACGGCGTATCAGATCAGCGACGACATCGTGGTGCTGTATCGCGGCACAGTGGCGGAGGCGGGGGACGTCGACCTCGTGGTGCGACAGCCGCGGCATCCGTATACGCAGCTGCTGGTGCAGTCCGTGCCGAAGCCTGATCCGGATCACCGCTGGGGGGCGATCGATATCGAGGCCAGCTCGGCGGAGACCACCGACGGGACGACGCAGGTGGACTTGCCCGCGGCTAGCGTGCAGGCCGGACACCTGGTGACGGGGTGCCAGTTTGCCGACCGCTGTCAATATGTGATGCCGACATGTCGCGCGAGCACGCCGCCGCTGTACCGACTGGACGAGGCCCGCGCCGCGACGTGTTTCCTGTATCAGGATCGGCCCGCGCTGCCCTCGGAGAAGTTGGATCAGGTGATGGGCAAGCCTAGCCGCTCTCCTGTCGAAGCGGGTCCTTCTGTTTAGTTTCGCGTCTGACAGAGTCCGACTCACCACACCCTGACGGTCGCGCCCCGCGAGACTCCGTTTCGGCGCTGAACGCCTCCTCAGACCGAGGCGCGGGCGGCGGGCCCAGCAGCCCTGGCCCCCGCCGCATCATCGTCTGCCTGAACATCACTGCCGATCGAGCGCGTCATTCAGTGTCACCGCCGCCCCAATCAGCGACAAATGACTGAACGCCTGCGGGAAATTCCCCAGCTGCTCGCCGGTCGGCCCGATCTCCTCCGAGTACAACCCGACGTGATTGGCGTACGTCAGCATCTTCTCGAACACATACCGCGCCTGGTCCAGCCGACCCGAACGAGCCAACGCATCCACGTACCAGAACGTGCAGATGGAAAACGTGCCTTCGTTCCCTGTCAGTCCGTCAGGCGATGCGCTTGGATTGTAGCGATAGACCAGGCTGTCCGAGACAAGCTCCTGCTCGATGGCATCCAGCGTCGACTGCCACATCGGATCACCGGGCACCACGAAACCCGTGATCGGCATGGTCAGCACCGACGCATCCATCACGTCCGTGCCGTGATATTGCACGAAGGCATTTCGCTTCGGGTTCCAGCAGCGCTCCAGGATCTGCTGGTACACCGCGTCGCGCGCTGCCGTCCAGCGGATGAGGTCGGCGGGCCGCCCCATCTCACGCGCCAGACGAATCCCTCTGTCGAGCGCCACCCATGACATCAGCCGACCATAGGTGAAGTCGCGCCGACCGCCGCGTGTTTCCCAGATACCTTCGTCCGGCTGGTCCCAGTTGTCGACCAGCCAGTCGATGATGTGCGAGACGTCTTTCCACCCACGGTGAGCGATCGGCGGCCGAAAGCCACCAACCTGGGTCAGGGCGAACATCGCCTCGCCGTAGATGTCCAGCTGCAGCTGATCGGCAGCGCCGTTGCCGATGCGCACGGGCCGCGAGGCTTTGTAGCCCTCGAGATGGTCGAGTGACTCCTCCACCAGGTCCGACGAGCCGTCGACGCGGTACATGATCTTGAGGGGCCCCGACGACGTACCCACGTGCTCTTCGAACCGGTCGCGCAGCCAGATCATGAATGCGTTCGCCTCCTCGCGGTACCCCAGCGCCACCAGTGCGCCGACCGAATACGAGGCGTCCCGAACCCAGGTGAAACGATAGTCCCAGTTGCGCTCGCCGCCTATCTGTTCCGGGAGGGCGCTGGTGGGCGCGGCGACCAGCGCGCCAGTCGGAGCGTAGGTCATGAGCTTCAGCGTCATGGCCGCGCGGTCGACCATCTCGCGCCACCGCCCACGGTACGTCGAGTGGTCGATCCAGTTGCGCCAGAAGCGTGCCGTCTCCTCCACCAACTGCCAGACCTCGACGAATGGCAGTGGGCGCGGTGGAGTATCCGACCCGCTTTCCAGCATGACGCCGAACGACTCGTCGGCGCGCACGACGCGGGTCGTCGTCACGTCGCCGTCATGCCGCTCGAGCCCTGGCACGCCGTGCAGTGTGAGCTTGAGGCCGGCGCCCTCGAACACCGCGCCGTGCTCGGTGACCGCCACCGAGTGCCGCGCACGTGCGTAGTCGAAGCGCGGCTCGCACTGGAGCTTGAGATGCATTTCGCCCCGGATGCCACGCACCAGACGCACGATGCGGTGGCGGTCGGTGACGCTTTTCGGGTTGTCGGCGACGGGCATGAAGTCGACAATCTCGGCCACGCCATCCTCGGACATGAAGCGCGTGATCAGGATCGCGGTGTCCGGAAAGTACAACTGCTTGACCACGTACTCGTCGCTGGCTGGCGCGATGCGGAAAAAGCCACCGCGCCGCGTGTCGAGGATCCTGGCGAAGACGCTGGGGGAGTCGAAACGCGGGCAGCAGAACCAGTCGATGCTGCCGTCGGTCGCCACCAGCGCGGCCGTCTGCAGGTCACCAATCAACCCGTGCTCGGCAATCAACGCGGCCGGCGCGTGGTGCCCGGAGCGCGCGTTCTTCGCCGGTGTCACATCGGTCAAGGCCATGCCTCAGCCTACGCCCACTGCCCAACAGTCCGCGTTGGTGTATTCACTGAAAGTTGCGCGCGTTAACCCTAATATCCAGCGGCGCGCAAGCGTCTGGCGTCCTCGGCCGTCGCCTGCGGCACGGTCCGACAGTGATCCAGAAACGCATGTACATATGTCGTCAGCTCGCCGCTGAGCACGTGCTCGACCTGGTCTGGCGGCCGCCCCACGAAGGGCACCTGTGACCCGAATCCCCGCGATCGAATGTAGATGGCCGAAGGCGCGCCCAGGTCGATCCCCACTCGCAGCTCGTAGCCGTTCCAGCCGCGCACCCAGCGGCCTTCGACAACCGGAGTCCGCCAGTTCACCAGTCCGGACTCGCCAGCATCCTCTTCCCGATCGAGCACGGCCGCTGGCCACTCGGCTCTGAGCGCGTACCACACGTCGCGTAGCTGGCCGTCGGCGCCGCGCGTCGCCTGCAGCCCCAGCCCCCCGCCACGCCAGACGAACTCGCGAATGTACCGCAGGCGGCCGCCCACGTCGTACCGGTCCAACACTGCTCGAACGGCCCCAGCAGACGCGAGCTCGAGCAGCACGGCCGCCGCCAGGTTAGCTCGCGCGCGTG
>JAFAWJ010000174.1 GCA_019242065.1 Chloroflexota bacterium | reverse complement strand
CACGTCCGCGAGCGCGGCAGCGGGCGCGCGGCCGTCGCGGGACAGGCCGATCAACTGGATGTCGGACTCGGAGGTGGCGACAGGGGGAATGTCTGCGATCGTGCGGCCCGCTGCCGGATTGGCGCGGGCGAGGACGGCCTCTACCAGAGAACCGTCGCCGCGGACGGGCGTGAGGCTGCCATTGGCGTCGGGAAAACGCAGCTCAGGACGGGGGAGCAGGCCGACGGTCGACCACAGGGCGCCAACCCCGTCGTGATCGGCCGCGAACGCGAGCCGATCGCCTCCCTGGAGCACGGGCTTGCCCTCGTCCACCCCCACCGTCGTTCCGTCGGACCTCCACCAGCCGACGAGCGCACAGCCCTCGGCGTGCGCCAGGCCGGCCGATTCGAGCGTCCTGCCACCGAGCGGACCATCCCCGGCGACATCGAGCTCGGCCCGGTAGATCCGAGTGTAGGTACTGCCGTCGTTGTCGCCGTCGGGCGCCTTGGACGGCAACAACCGCACGCCGACGAAGATAAGGAAAAGCAGGCCAACGGCCGCCGCGGGCACGCCGACCAGGGCCGGGTCGAAGAAGGTGACGTTGCGCATGGGCGGCGCGCCGGGGGCCGCCAGCGCCAGCTGCTCGCTGACCAGGCCGGCGATGATCAGGTTCGTGGATGTCCCGATCAGCGTGCTGGCGCCGCCCAGGATCGATGCGAAGCTGAGCGGCAGGTACAGCCTGGCCGGGGACAGGCCGGTCGCCCGCGTCATGTCGCGCACGACGGGCACCATCATGGCCACCAGCGGCGTGTTGTTGAGGAAGGCGCTGCAGCCGGCCACGAAGGGCAACAGCTTGCCCAGCGCCTGGCCGAGCGTGCGCGGCACGCCGATCAGCTGGTCGACGACGCGGTTGACAGCGCCGGTCGAGTACATACCGGCCGCGACGACGAACAGAACGCCCACAGTCAGCACGCCCGGATTTGAAAAGCCCGCCAGCAGCTCCGCCTCGGGGGCCAGGTGGAACGTCAGGCAGATGGTCAGGACGCCCAGAAAGATCGACGCCGGCGGCAGGCGCGTCGCGAACAGCAACACGAACATGCCCGCCAGCAAGGCGAGCATCGCCCAGGCGGTAATAGGCATGGCGGCTATGAGCGACGGCGCGCGTCAGGTGCCCAGGATCTTGGCCTTCTGGGCCTGGAACTCCTCGTCGGTCAGGATGCCCTGCTCCTTCAGCGTGCCGAGCTGTTGCAGCTGGGCCAGCTTGTGGGTCATGTCATCGGCCGGCGGAGTTTCCGGGGCGGCGGGAGCGGCCGGCTCAGCGACAGGAACGGGAACGGGAACGGGTTGCGCATAGGGCGGCGGCGCCGCCGGCTCCGCAGACACCGGCTGTTGCTGATACTGCGGCGGGGGCTGCTGATACGCCTGCTGTTGATACGCCTGCTCTTCCTGTTGGGCCCAGCGGCCCGCCTGCCGGCGCGAAACGCGGTTGGATACGACGGTCGCGGTGCCGGCGATGGCCGCCGTGCGCGCCACGCCGCGAATGAGACCTGGCATAGACTGTCTTCCCTCCTCTACGAATGGCTCGTCGCTGCGTTGGCGTTAGCGTTGACAGTGTCGCGCGCGTCGAGCTGCGCGACCAGCGCCTGGATGGGGATCCGCCCGTTGGCCACTAGCTGGGGGCCGCGGCGAAGGGCGCCACCCAGCGATTCTCGTAGACGAGCAGGCCGGCCGCGCTGTCCGGTTCGATGATCGCACCCGTGTTGTCGATGTCCTCCTGATCGAGCAGGCCCGAGGACGCGCCGTCAAACACCGCCAGCTCTGGCCCCAGGTCCGCAAGCTTCAGGCGGACGACGCTGCCATCGAGCTCCTTCCTGATGAACACCAGGTCGAGGATGCGGATGAAGCCCCGGTCGACGAGGTCCACGAAGAGTGGCAGCCCCTCGCCGGGCGCGCGACGGTGGGGAAACTCGACGACCAGATCGTCGATCGGGCCCATCTCGCGGAGCGGGCTCGTCGGGTCGACGGTGCTGTCGATGGCCATGGCCCGAGTCTGCTGGCGCGTGCCGCCCTCGAGCATCCGGGAAAGCACGCACGAGCACCCTAACTTCGGCCACGATCGCGGACCTTGTGGGCGGCGCAGGCACGGCGCTATGCGGTCGGTAACAGGCCCTGCTGGCTGGCCCAAACGGCGACCTGCGCACGCGAGCGCAAGTCGAGCTTGTCCAGGATGTGCTCCACGTGTGAGCGGATCGTGGCCGGGCTCACCAAGAACTCGAGCAGGACTGCCTGACTCGAAACTTCTGCTGGTTTGCTCTAGCCCGGAACACAGACCAGAGACAATACCGCGCGGTCCAGATATAAATGCGGGATGTCCGCCGTGCGCACGCTTGGCGCGCAGTACAGGGTGCTTGCATCAGACGGGGCAACCGCTGTCGCAATGTCATGAGCAGGGAGAGTTGAGTCGATCGGACTCTGTGGGTGCTTTCCCGGATGCTAACAAAGCGGCAGGGTCAGAAACTTGGGGCGGTTAAGTCGCCATTGGCGCAGGAGCGAATCCCAGGGCTTGTGGAGTTAGCCAAGTACTGCGGCTGGTGGGCATAGGTGGGCCAAAGCGAAAGGAGCCTGTAATGTTCAGGCGAGAAGAACGGCGACGCGCGGAGCGAGACGTGGTCGATTGACTGAGGAACCACATTGCCTGGCACGGAGCCGCTCGGCAACCGCGATCGTTGGCAGTTTCGGCTGGCTGTTGTCGAGTGCAATATTGGCGCACCGGGTCGGTGTCAGTGAATTGTGTGAACGGTCCAGGGCGCCGTCGGTGGCCATGAAGCTCGCCAGGTCGATCATTGTCGGACTGGTTGGCGCGCTGGCCTCGCTCTGTATCGGTCAGGCAGCCGAGGCGCAGGCGACCGCCCCAGCGCCAAATGTGGGCGCCTCCGCTCCGTCGCTGCGCGTCGCGGTAAAACCCGTGGGGCCCTTCGTAATGCAGGACGGCAACGCGTGGACCGGTTTCAGCATCGACCTGTGGCGCCTGATCGCACTACGGCGCGGCTGGACCTACACCTTGATCGGGGTGGATACCGTCGATGAGCAGATCGACGCCGTCCAGTCCCACGACGCGGACGCGGCCATCGCAGCCATCAGTGTGACAGCGCAGCGGGAGCAGATCGTCGATTTCTCCTATCCATATTTCACCTCCGGTCTGCAAGTCCTTGTCGCCGTCGATCAGCCCTCATTTTTCGACTCGCTGTCAAGCTTTGTCTCGCTCGACCTCCTGAAGCTCGTTGGCATCGGAGTCGTGGTGCTGATAGTCGTCGCGCACGGAGTGTGGCTGCTCGAGCGCCATCTGGACGAGGACTTTCCGCGGGCGTACTTGCCGGGGCTGGGCGAAGCCCTCTGGTGGGCTGCCGTCACGCTGACCACCGTCGGCTACGGCGATCGCACCCCTAAACGTCGGTCGGCTCGACTCGTCGCGTTCGTGTGGATGTTCATGGGCATCTTCTTGCTCGCAAACTTCACCGCGGCCATTACGACGCGGGCCACGGTTCGCGAGCTGCACGGCAGCATCGGCGGCGTGGCTGATCTCCCAGGCAAACGTGTTGCGACCGTCCAGGGCAGCACCGCGGATGAGTACTTGAGCGCGCAGGGGATTGGCCACCGCAACGAAGAACGTATCGAAGACGCCTATCCCTTGCTGGAGCAAGGGGAGGTCCAGGCAATCCTGTACGACGCACCGGTGCTCGAGCGCTATGCGAACAACGAGGGGGCTGGCCGTGCTCAGGTGGTGGGCCAGGTTGTGCATCCCGAGCGGTACGCGATCGTACTGCCGACCGACAGTCTGTACCGACGGCCCATAGACCAGTCGCTGCTGGAGTTGATGGACGACGGCAGCTATGCGAGCCTGTATGCACGCTGGTTCGGCTCCCCGCCGAGTTGAACACGAATCGCCACGTCCACCTCGCGGAGTGCGGTAAATGGGGTGCTTCCCGGACGGCGAGCAGTTTCATTCTGGAGTCCGGCGGAGCGTGTTCGCTCTCTCGCATTCGTGAAAGCACCCCATCGGTTGCTCTTGTCCTTCGTCCTTCGCAGTTCTTGCTCCCCTTGCAGTCAATGCCGGGCGTTGAATGATCAGCTGATTCATAAGTGTGGCAGCCGGAAGTCGGGCAGTGACGCCGCGGCAAGCCGGCCGGCTCACGGACTGACCATTCCAGCCTAACGCTCGGCACCGTCGCCCGCATTGGGCGGAATACGTACGGATACGCCAGATTCCACACCTGTCTTGATCACCGCGGGACGACCGCCGGTCAGGATCGTGGAACCATGTCGACTGGATCGTGCGACCTGGACTCGCGGCCGGTTTCCACCGCTTTCCACTGCCCGCGTGCTGCGGCGCTGAAGCTGTGGTGCGGACTGCCGGTGGCAACCTGTACCCGACTGTCCAATCCGAAGTCGGTCAGGATCTGGCTGGCTGGCCGTGACTGACGACCTGACACCGGCCCAAGGACCCGCGTGCTGTCCGAGCGTAAGTGGCAGGTCGTCTGCGCACGGGTCAATAAATATCCACCTCAGCACAGCACGTTGACCGCAAACGCTGGATCTACCGATTTGAAGACAGCGCCCAATGCCTGGATGCTGCCCATACGATCACGACGACGACGGTGTAAGTGCGTATCGCTGCGACTGCTCAGTATCGTATCGTGAACCGCGCCTCGGGGGCAGCACTGCACCGATCAGCCAAAGGAATGGAAAGAAGATCCCAACGATTCCGAGAATAACGTGTCCCTTACGGAAGGTCAGCAAGCACACGGTGAACAGACAAACAACATAGATGACGAAAAGTAGCGAGGAAAGAAACCAGTCCAGGAAGCTCATTGCCATACTCCGGGATTAGTGTGGTCTCCACTTTGCATCGGGCTCATTCTGGAAGACATCCGGGGAACCACTGATAGATCCGGCGAATAGCTGATCATCGAGAGAGGGCGCCATCGCCCAACACAATTCGGCTTCGCGGCAAAGCCGAAGGCAGCTGTCGTTGTAGGTACGTCCGGGCTCTGCCTGTGCGCACGTCGAGCACGCGGCCATTTCGATCAGCGCGATTCGGCGGTCAGCGGATCGAGAGCGAGCGGTCGCTGATCGGCCTGTCAGCCGGCAGGGAGTGTGCCACGGTCTCCGCCACCGGTCATCTTGCGCAGCACACCAATGAGGGCGAGGATCAGCAGAATCAAGATGATGAGCAGCGCTGGGTGGACCCATTCGAACGGAATCGCCGCGGGCAAAATCGAACGCGCGTCGTGAGGATCGACCAGGACGAAATACAGTATGGCGCCTACCGCCAGGACAGCCAATCCGAGACGGATTGCCCAACGCCGCAATACCTGCAGGCTTCGACGCGCTGTCCAGTACGAGCCAGTCAGGCTCGCCAGCAAGGGTTGTTGCACTTCGAAGAACTCGACGAACTCCACGGCTCGGCCAAGCCGAGCGGTTGCCTCGTAGATGCGGCCCGGCGCTAGACGGGGATCGAACCAGTCGAGACTCTGCTGTTGAACGAGTCGGTTGAAGAAATGCCGCGCAAACTTCGGCAGCTCGTAGTCGACGGCCAGCTGGTGGCGGAGCATGCCGAGGGTCATCAGCATTTTCAGATAAGCGACGATGCTTGGAGCGTGAGGTCGTGGCGGCGGACGGTCTGCATGATTTCGACGGCTAGTTTGGAGTAGGGATTGTCGCCGTCGCGCGGGCTCGAGCCTGACCGGCTCGGACCATCCGCGAGGTTATAGAGGAAGTCTTCGTGTGCCCGAACCAGACGTTGTTGCGCGACGGCGGCGTTGGTCCCCGCGCTCGGTGCAAGCCAACGCATCAACTCGCGTACCGCGCCCTCTATATTGGGCTCGAACAACAGCCAGCTGTACCGGGTCAGCGAACTGCGCACAGTGTCCGGTAACTGGCCAATCATGCCGAAGTCGACATAGCCGATGGCGTTACCTGGCAAGACATACAGATTCGCTGGGTGCAGATCGGCATGGAAGTAGCCGAAGACATACACCTGGTTCAGCATGTTCCAATCCAGGTTTCGCACGATGTCCTGAAGGTCGCAGCCGCGGGCGCGTAGTTGTCGCAAGTACTCCTCGTCACCGCGACGCACAGCAACCACAATGTCCAGCAGTGGAACGCCAACAATAAGCTCGCTTGTCAGAATTCGGGAGGTGGTGTAGCGCCGATATACCGTGGCGATATACTCGAGTGGCTCGCCGCGAGCGTGCTCGCGCAGTTGCGTTGATTGGCGCGCTTCCACGAGGTAGTCCAGCTCGTCGGCAGTCCAGCGTGGGAATTCGTCAATGACCTCTCGGCTGCGCGTTGCTCCAAACACGCGGCTCCAGTCCAGCAGTCGCGTCACCCCGTACATGAGCACAATGTCGGCCCGCATCCTCTCACGGATGCCTG
>JAFAWJ010000114.1 GCA_019242065.1 Chloroflexota bacterium | reverse complement strand
GGTGGCGGTCTATCGCATGGGCACGCAGAACCTGGAGACCGCCAGCGTCGGCATGCGCCAGCTGGCTCGCATCCAGTGGGGCAACGTCCTACAGGCGATCGACCATCCCTTCAAGGTGATCGTCCGCTCGCGATCAGTGAACGCGCTGCCACTGCTCGAGCGGACGGTGGCCGAAGGTCGCCCTGTCGCGCGTGACGTCGCAGCGTGGCTCGGCGCCCAGATCGCCTCAGCCGGACTTGTCGAGCGCGAGCGGTTTTTGTCGTTTGTCGCGGCCGATGACCACGAACTACGCGAACGCACAGTCCAGCTCGAAAAGGTCTTTCGCCTGAATCGCGTAGACGCCCAGCGACTGGATCCAGTCCACGTCGCGTTGCTGCGCACGCGGACCTGGAATCCGCACGCCACTGAGGCCAGCTCGTCGCCCGAGGTCCTGGAGGAAGGCTGGACCGAAGCCAACGCCGACGGCTGGTGGACGAGCGCGTACGACCTGTCCCAGCTGCCGGCGGCGATCCTGACCGACTGGATGGGCCGCGCGCTCAACGGGGAAGAGCCGATCGACGTCGCCTTCGACATTGAGCCCGAGGACCCCGAACAGGTCAAAACGTGGGTGCTGCAGCCCAAGATCAACCGCATGCGGACCAGCACCCCCACGCTCAAGCGGAGCATTGCGCTCGAGCAGCTGGTGGCGCTGTACGAGGCCATCGAGCGCCGGCGGGTCCTGCCCTTCAACCTGGCGGTCACGGTGCTGGTGCGAGGCGTGTCTCGCCAGGATGTGCGGCAGCGCTCGAAGCTGGTCCGCAAGACGTTCAAGGCCATGGGCGCCAGACTCAGCCCACTACGCTGGGAGCAGGCCGACGGCTTGCGCCAGCTGGACCCAGCCAAGGCGAAGCCACTGTGGGGCCGGGCCAGGCTGTTCGAGACGGGCACGCTCGCCAGGACTTACCCGTTCAGCGACAACTATCTGCAGCTGGAGGGTGGGGTGCCCTGGGGTGAGGCCGGCATGCGGCCGTGCATCTTCACGCCGTGGGTGGCGGGCAACAAAGGCCCGCATATGTGCTGGTACGGCGCCACCAACGCGGGCAAGGGCACCGGCGCGCACATGCTCTGGTCGCGCCTGCACCTGATGCAGGGCGTGCGGATCTTCGGCATCGACCAGGACGAGCAGCACGAGCACTGCGGCCGCTTCCTGGAGTACCTCGGCGGGCGCAAGCTCGCGCCGCGGGATGCGGTCGATGCCCGCGAGATCGTGCTGCACCATGACGACGGCGTAGTGATTCTCGACCTGAGCGAGACCGACGAGGACACTGCGGCCGAGATCTTCGCCGAGTGGGTGCAGGTCGTGAAGGCACACATGCTGGCCTACCCTGGCCGCTCGATCGTCTTCGTGGATGAGGCCACCCGGATCATCGACAACCCGCGCGCGGACAAGGCGCTGCGCCACACCTTTGAGCGATCGCGCCACTGGGGCCAGAGCTCCCACGTGCTGACGCAACGTCCGTCGACGTGGTTCGGCACGCGCGTCGGGCGCGCCGTGCAAGGAAACAGCGACGCCTGGTGGTGTGGCGGCCAGCTGCCCCGCGAGCTCGGCGAAGTTGCCGAGGCACTCGAGCTGACCGACGAGGAGAAAGCCTTCGTACGCAAGGCCGGCATTGGCGTTGGACTGCTGATCTCGGGTCAGCGGCGCGTACAGCTGGACCTGTTCAACAAGCTTTCGCCGTCCGAGTACGCGGCGTTCCACTCGGACCCCGTCATTGAGCCGACACCAATGCCAAAGGGTTTTATCCAGGAGGTCGTGGCATGAGATTCCGACCGGTCATCATCGTCGACCCGCTGCTAGCCCTGGCGATCGTCTTCTGGCGACCGCTGCTCGTCGGCTTCCTGATCTTCATGCTGCTGGTGATGTTCGTGGTGCTGCCCATGGGGATCAGCCTGGGTAACGAGGCCGTGGCGCACTCGGCAGTGCCGACCATGGCGATCCCCGACACCTGGCGGGCATCGCTGACGCAGGGCGCGATACGCGCCGCTCAGACGCCGGCTCCACGCTGATGCTCGACTACGAATGGGTGTGGTGGACGCAGTCATGGGACGTGTTCGACCCGATCAGCGGCAAGACGCGACTGCGCGTGCCGTGGCGCTGGTTGGCACGACTGATCTGCGCAATCGACGACTGGCGCCGACGTAGGCAGCGATCAGACCGGGACGTCACCCCATGATCTCCGCGCATCCCAGGCACTGGTCGACGCGACAGTGGCTGGCGCTGGTGAGTCTCCTGGTGCTGGTCATCGTGCTGATGGCGTTGGCCTGGCCGAAGCCGGGCCCGGACCACGTGACCATCCGCGTCGTCAATGGACCGACCGTGCTGTCCACGACTACTGTTCCACTCCGCTGAACGTCGTCTTATCGAAGCGATCCGTCCGATTGTGATGCCGGCGGCACGCTTTGGACACGCCTTCGGCACGCCTACCGGACGCCTCATCGCGACGATGGGCGCATGATGCCTGAGCTGTTACGTTTCGCCGCGCTCTCTTGGAACGGGCTGCCGATCGTGAGTCTGGCGTTCCTGGCCTTTGGCGGCCTGATGTACGTATGGATGTCGCGGTCGACCTCGGCGACGTCGACCGCGCTGGCCATCCGCTCGCCTGGCTGGCTCGCACGTCGTCGCGCGCGTGGCGGCATCGGACACCAGCGCGACCAGGTCGGCATTGGCTACCGCTCCGGGTTCAGTCCGACGCGTCTGGACCTCGCCTCACTGAATCACCACGGCTACGTGGGCGGCGC
>JAFAWJ010001078.1 GCA_019242065.1 Chloroflexota bacterium | reverse complement strand
GGAAACCGGTCTGGGCGTAGTACTGCTGGTCGTGTGCGACGGGCACCGCGGTGGGCACCGGGGCTGGCGTCGACGTGGGGCCGGCGGTTGTCGTGCCTGTCGCGACCGGTGTGGCTGGTGTCGGCGTAACGGTTGTCGGGGGAGCGGTGAACGGGTTGATCGAGCCACCGTAGGCCTGCACGATGCTGCCGTTATTGCCCAGACTCACGAATACGTACTGCGCACTCGGGAAGTTCACGTGACGCGAGATGACGTTGCTGTTGCGCACCTGACTGCCGCTTTGCTGGCTCGATGCCAGGTTGTTGGGGTCCGTGCCGCTGAAGACATTCATGTCAGCGTTGTCGGCAGTCGGCGAGATGTTGAAGCTGATCGTCATGTCGGCGCCGGGATTGCCGTAGTACACGCGATACCACACCGCCTGGTTGGGGCCGATCGTGCCCGAGAAGACGCCGCTGTTGTCGGTGATCAGGATCGCGCTGGTGGCGCTGCCCGCCACGGGACCAGCCGTGGGTGTGACCTGTGGGGTGGCCGTCAAGCCGTTTGGCGTGGCAGTCGGCGTCGCGATGGCCGAGGTCGGACTCAACGACCCGACGAAGCTCACGGACCGATCTGGATGATCGTTCTCGACCTTGATGAACACGTTTCGCGGTCCACCAGGATCGGTGTAGCTGATCGTGCGCGTGTTGTTGTCGAGCGACGAACTGAGGCCGTACTGCGTGGGATTGTTCGGATCGCCCGTGAAATAGAACAGGTCGAGACGGGTCGAGTCGGGCGGCTGGAAGTTCAACGTCGTCGTGACCTGCTGGCCGCCACCGTTGTAGTTGAACTTGTACCAGAGGCTCGAACTGGCGGGGGCGGTGCCCGCGAAGTGACCGTCGGTGCCGATGGGAATCGCGTCGGCAGCGCTTGACCCGGTCTGCGCCTGGGCGCTCGGGAGCACGCCTATCAACACCGCCCCGATCAGCACGACGACTGCCCAGGGGGCCACTCGCCGAACTACGGGCGAAGACGTCGCCCTCTCGAAGAGACCAGAGCGCATCGGTGCCCTCCTCATCGTGTCTGGAGAACGTGTTGCATCGTCAGCCAGTTACCGACCCCCAGTAAACCGTAATCATGACGTAAGAGACACGTTTGTGATCCGCATGACGCCGGTTGTAACGCGGCTGTTATCTCTGATCGCTAGGCTCAACGAGATGACATCCGGACGGACCTACCGACTCGCATGAACTTGTTGTGGATCAGACCGGCCCGCTCCGAGACGGAGGTGCCGCCGGATGCGCAGCGCGTCCGCGACTTCATCGAGTCGCCCGCCGGCATCTCCGAGTCGGCCTACTCCCTCGCCGACAAACTCGGCATCAGCCAGCGACGCTGTCGATTCATCCTCGAAGGGCTCGTCAAGGAGGGCGTGGTCGAGCGGCGCGACTTCGCGGACATGCCGCCGATGTATCTGCGCTTCCCCACTCGCTAAGATCCCATGCATGGGCGACGTCGAGTGCCAGCGCTGCGGCCAGCGCAAACCGGCGCTCGCGCAAGCCCCGATACCCGGCAAGTGGGGATCGATCATCCTCACCCATACCTGCTCTGAGTGCTGGCAGGCGTGGGTCGAGGAACAGACCCGACTGATCAATCACGAGCGCTTGCTACCCTCCGAGCCCGAGCATCGGAAGGTGCTGTACGAGCGCATGGCGACCTTTTTGAATCTGGAAAGCGCGTAGGGCTCGGTGCGCGCGGCGCGTCTCATCTTCGCGCTGTTTGTCGCCACCACGGCCTGCCAGCCCGTCACTCCACCGGTTGCCACGCCAGCGGTAACGCCCTCGGTCGTCGAGGAGCTCACGCCCACGCCGCTGCCCACGGCTCCGGCGGCCAACACTCCGACGTCGGCTCCGCGTGCGCCCGTCACGCCGCTACCCCTCCAGACGCCCAATCCGGGTGGCCTCGATCCCCGATTTGGCATTGCCGAGGGCTTTCGCGACCCCAGCGGCATGGCCGACATCGGCGCTGGTTGGGAACGCGTGGTGCTCTCCTGGGCCGACATCCAGCCCAGCGGACCCAGCGATTTCAGCTGGCTCGGGCGCACCCTGCCGCCGGAGGCGCTGGCGGGCGAGCTGAATCGTGGGGTCAAACTGGCCGGTCTGCTGCAGTTCACACCCGCCTGGGCGGCCACCGACCCGAACGATCCCGGCCGTTCTGTACCCCAGAACCTCGGCCTGCCGGACGATGACCCGCGGAATTACTGGGGCCAGTTCGTCTATCAGACGGTGCGCTACTACACAGGGCGTATCGACGAGTGGATTATCTGGAACGAACCCGAATTCCAGCCGGGTGACGCCGCCGGCCAGGGGTCGTCCACATGGGCGGGCACCGATCAGCAGTTCGCCCGACTGATGGAGGTCGCCTACCGAGCCGCCAAGCGCGCCAACCCGCGGGCGGTCGTCGCATTTCCGGGGACGTCGTACTGGGTGGACAAGAACAGTGGCCGGCCGCAGTTCTACGAGCGCTTCCTGAAGCAGGAATCCAGCAACCCGGACGCTCCCGCCAATCACTATTTCCATGACGCGGCGCCGCTCAACCTGTACCGCGCTCCGGATGACCTGGTGCGCGTCCACCAGGAATTCGACGACATCCAGAAGCGCTACAACATCACCGACACGCCCATCTGGCTGCTCGAGTTGAATGCCATGCCGACCGACGACATGTCCATCCCCTGCGCCGACGTGCACGCCCGCAATCCCATCCAGACGACGCAAGCCCAGCAAGCGGCGTACGCCACTCAGGCCTTCGCGCTCGCGGCAGCGGTCGGCTATGGGCGGATCGGCTTTTATCAGATGGTCGACGACAACCCGTGCATTCAGTCGGCGGTGTGGGGCATCACACGCGACAATGGCAGCGTGCGACCCGTGGCCACCACGCTGCGGACCGCGGTGCATGCGTTTTCGGGCTTCCTCCAGGCGCAGTTCGCGCCGCTGGTCAGGTCACCCGCGACGTGGTCGGCGTGGCCACTCGATCCCACCTCGTACACCCCGAACTGGCAGATCTATGAGGTCGCCTTCGACATGCCGAACCGTACTCGGGTGACCGTGCTGTGGAATGGTGACGGTGCGCCGCTCAGCGCGCGGGTACCACGGCAGTCGGATCAAGCCCGTCTGATGGACATGCAGGGCAATCCGGTGCCCGGTCCGACGCGTGACGGCAGCGACTGGAGCGTGCCTCTGTCGCCGGCGACCGCGCATTTTCCAGGTGATCCCGACGGCTACTACTTCATCGGCGGCGATCCGATGCTGCTGATCGAGGACAATGTGCCCGACGGCGCACCCGTGGTCGCGCCGCGCCTGGGTTGACTGCCAGTCGGCAGTCTGATGCGGACCGACATCCCACCCAGAGACGACCTCTCGGCCCAGATCCACCCTCCGTGCGCCTGGACCAGCCCGCGGGCGATGGCCAGTCCCAGGCCGGCTCCGCCGCTGTGCGCGTCTTCACGTCGGCGTGAACGTTCGCCGCGATAAAAGCGATCGAAAATGCGCTCGAAGTCGTCGGCCGAGACGCCAGGGCCGGTGTCGTCGACGCAGATCAGAATGGCGGTGTCGTCCTCTCGCTCGGCGGTGACACGGATCAGGCCGGCCCGCGGCGTGTTGCGGAGCGCGTTGTCGAGCAGATTGCGCAGGACGCGCTGCAGCCGTTCGGGATCGGCCAGGATGCGCAGCGCCTCCACCTCGGGCGAGATGGCCTCCTCGAACTGGATGCCCGCGTCGCTCGCCGCTACCTGGTAGGCGGCGACGGTTTCCGACACCAGCTCGGCAATATCGATTGGCAAGCAGTGCAGGCGCAACGCGCCGCTCTCGATCTGGCTCAGCTCGAACAAGTCGTCGATCAAGCCACTCAGGTGGTGCGTCTCCTGCAAGATGAGACCCAGATAGCGCTGCACGTCGGCCGGATCGGTGACCACGTTGTCGGCGAGCGCTTCGACCATGGCCCGTGTCGTCGCCAGCGGCGTGCGCAGGTCGTGCGAGACGGCCGTGATCAACTCGCGACGGCCGGCCTCCAGGGCCCGCTCGCGACTGAAGGCTTGCTCCAGCTGCTCGGCCATGTCGTCGAAGGCGGCCGCCAATCGACCGATCTCGTCGGGACCGTGGCTACCGACGCGAACCGACAGATCGCCTTCGGCCAGCCGGTTCGCGGCGACCGACAACGTTTCGATCTGGTTGGTGAGCATGCCCGCCACCGCGTACGCAAAGGCGACCGAGATGACGCCGGCGAACACCAGGAGCAGCAGCAGCAGACTCAGGTCGTGCGGACTGAGGAACATCAGCGCCGAAGTCGTCAGGATGTTGACCAGCGCGACCAGCAGGCCGACGCCAAAGGCGAGCGCGAGCCGGCGCCGCACGCTGCCGATGTGCCCGCCCGCCCAGCGGATGGCCAGCGCGCCGAGGCCGAGCGACAGCGCGGCGGAACCCGTCAGGAACCAGGCAAGCAGCTCGAGGTCGTGGTGCGGAGCGCCGAGCAGATGGTCGGCGGCCATGAGCGCCAGGACCACCGCGACGACCAGCGTCGCCGCCAGCGCAAGCCACATCGGCGTATACGGCGAGCGGAGCCGCCGCCCGGTAGTTGGTTGGGAGGTAGTGGTCACGCCGTGGGGTCGAACTTGTAGCCCGTGCCCCACACGACTTTGAGATGCGTCGGAAGGCTCGGGTCGCGTTCGATTTTCTCGCGGAGCCGACGGATGTGCACCGTCACCGTGGCCGGGCCACCCGTGAAGTCCGTGTCCCACACGGAGTCGAGCAAGTCGTCACGACTGAAGACGTCGCCCGCGTGGGCCATCAAAAAGTGCAGCAGGTCAAACTCTTTGGCGGTCAACACCACCGGCTGGCCGCGCACGCGCACGCCGCGCCCGATCGGATCCAGCTCGACGTCGCCACCGCGCAGGCGGCCGTCGGCAGGTGGCTCGGTGTCGAGCCGCACGCGTCTCAGTTGCGCCTTGACACGCGCGACCACCTCGGCCGGGCTGAACGGCTTGACCACATAGTCGTCGGCGCCGATACCCAGTCCGCCGATGCGATCGGCTTCCTGGCCGCGCGCGGTCAGCAGGATGATTGGCACGGTGACGTGCGATTCGCGCAGTCGGCGGCAGACCTCGAGCCCGTCGAGGCCGGGCAACATGACGTCCAGGACGATCGCCTGCGGCGCGCGCGACTGGTCGAGCGCCGCCGCCAGGCCTTCGGGGCCGGTACTGGCCGATACGACCGCGAAGCCGTCACGGCGCAAGTAGTGACCGACGACCTCGGCGACGATCGGCTCGTCGTCGACGACCAGCACCAGCGGTCTGGGCGCGGGAAAGCTCACGGCGCCGGAAGTCTACGACCGAAGCGTGTCAGTAACCCTAACAACTCTTTCGCCCGAAAAACGCTGACGATCGACGTTTATCGCCTGTGAGACAGATCACATTCCACTCGTGACGTGCCTCACAGTCCCACGTTGAGACGCCGACTAGAGTGGGACACACCCGAACTGGAGAGACCCGACCCGTGATGCCCCCGATTCAAGCCTCGACCCAAGCCGAAACCAGCAGCACCTACCCGTTCAGCCCTCGCGAGCTTCAGCGACTCGCCGTGTACCGCGCCGCCGTCATCGCGCACTTCTATACCGACCAGTGCGACCCGATCGACCCGACCGAGTGGACGCGCTCATTCGACAAGGTGACCACCATCCGCAGCCAGCCGGTCGCTAACTGATCTCCCAGGTGGCCAGCCGCCGCACGGCCAGTCGTGACGCAAGCAAGATCACGGCTACCGACAGCAGCGCCAACGCGGGCAGCCCGAAGTCGACGACAGGCGCGACATTCGGCACCAGCCGCGTTGGCAAGCTGAACAGGCTGCGCATCACCCACCACGCCACCACACCGGTATTGGTTGCGAAAAAGAAGACGGACAGACACGCGGTCAGGATCGTCCCCAGACACCCAACGCGCCGCTGTGGGTTGTCGCTTTCGAAGTCGGCCGTGAGTGCCGCGCCGGCGACCGCCGCGAGCGTGGCGCCCACCGCCAGCCACGTCGCCGCCAGCAATGCGACGACCATCTCCAGCGGTTCTCCGTTGTGACTCAGCCCGAGGGTCAGGGTCGCGGTCCACGTCACGAGGAGCACCAGCGCCAGTCCGCCGCACAGCTTGGCGACCAGGACACGCCCCATGCCGAGCGGCGCGGCGCGCAGCAACGCTAAATTTCGGCCCTCGTAGGACAGGGTCGAGGCACCCTGCTGGCTGCCAATGAGAAACGCCAGGTACGGCACCGGGAGCATGCCGAACCAGAAGCGGATCAGATGTGTCGAGCGGGCTAACGGGTCACCCGCAAACAGCAGCATCGCCGGCAGTCCGAGCGCGATGAGACTCACCAGCGTGCCGGTGCGCCACCGCGGATCGCGAATAACGGTGTGCCAGTCTTTGAGCAGAATCCCCAGGATCGGACTGCGCGGCAGCGCCTCGATGGGCAGACGCACCCCGATCCTCTTCTTCGCGGCCGAGTGTCCGGCGGGCGAGAAGCGCACGCGTTCGTAGCCGCCCTGAAACAGCCCGTCGAAGGCAACCTGCAGGCCGGTGAACAGCACGACCGCGAGGGCCACCAGCAGGGCGGCCGAGAGCGGCGCGGCGTCGTCGCCGAGCATGATGTGGGCTGCCCATGTGGTCGGCGCCCAGGATGGCGGGTCACCCAGGGAGCGCAACTGATCAGTCGCGGCCGTCACACCGCTCTGGCTCAGCACCAGCGAGATCCGACTGCGGCCGTACCCGAGCGCGGGTACGCCCAGCACGCCAACCGGCAGAAACAGCAAAATCGCCAGCAGACGGCTCAGTCCCAGGATCGATTCGCCGAACCGCACGCGGACGAGCGCCAGCGTGAGAATCGCCCCCGTGGCCGTGGCGCCGAGGGTGACCAGCAGCCCAACCACCAGCGCGGCGAGAAAATAGGTGGGCGGCAGGTGCAGGCTGCGGCCAAAGCCATACAGCGCCGCGCACTGGAACAGGATAACGTGGAGCGAGTCGCGCCAGATCTCCAGGATCTTCAAGCCAAACAAGCTGGGCGATGGAACGGGCGTGGCCATCAACAGCTCCAGGTCGCCCGCCAGAAAAAGGTGATGGAACGCGCTGCTCAGGCTGGTGACCAGCGTCAGCACCGTCACGCCGACCAGGATCACCGGCAGGGCCTGGACGGCGATCTGCGGGTCCGTCTGGGCGACGCGCTCCACCACCAGGCCGGCGTTCAGGCCAGCCAGGACCACAAACCCGAACGCCACGACGAACGCGAGGGTGCTGCCCAGCAGCTTGCGCAGGTGCTGGGGCCCGCGCGTGACGCGGTTCCAGGCGAGCTGGCAGCGCTGCCGCAGGAGGACGCCGATCACGGCGCGTCGCGAAGGTAGGCTGCCAGTGCGCGCTCCTCGTTGCCGCCCGTGAGCTGCAAAAAGACGTCTTCGAGCGAATAGGCCTGGCGGCGCGCCTGCTGCCTGAGCTCGTCGAGCGTTCCGGTCGCGATCACCTGCCCGTGGTCGATGATTCCGACGCGGGTGCACAGTTGCTGGGCGATTTCCAGCACGTGAGTTGACAGAAAGACGGTATGTCCGCGGCGGACGAGGCCGACGAGCAGGTCCTTCACCAGGCGCGCCGAGCGCGGGTCGAGCCCGGAGGTCGGCTCGTCGAGGAAGAGCACCGGCGGCTCGTGCAGCAGCGCGCCGGCGAGTGCCAGCTTCTGGCGCATGCCGTGCGAGTACGTTTCGACCAGCTCGTTGGCCTTGTCGTCGAGCTCGAACAGGCTCAGCAGTCGTGCCGCCCGCTGACGTGACGCGGCCGGCTCGACCTGGTACAGGCCGCCCATGAACGCCAGGAACTCGCGTCCGGTGAGCTT
>JAFAWJ010000891.1 GCA_019242065.1 Chloroflexota bacterium | reverse complement strand
AACCGCACACTGACCATCGACGAATTGCGCGATCTGCAAGGTCAGTTGTGTCCGGACCTGGCCGAGCAGCAACAAAGTGCGAACTCATGATGTTCCAACAAGCATGTCCCCGCCGGGTAGGGAACAAGTCAACGAGGCCGTTCAATGTGCGTTCGATATCGGCGCTCTCCGGAAGGCTACGCCAATAGTGACCCAAACGCCGACCAATGGTGAATCAAGCCCGTCATCACGTACGCGACTACCAGTGGGAACACATTCTCATGAAAGGCTCGCGGCGGCATGCCCACGACCCAGCACTCCAATCGGAGCGCAACCTCGCACGTACCACCAGATTGTGAGGCGACGCCCCGCGTACGGGTTCACGCACTGGAAAAGCGCGCGCACACTGGTTTGGACTGCATTCGTCGGACTCGCGCTCCTGCTCGCAGTCATGCTCCAAGCTCTGGCCACGCACCTCTCCGAGATGCCCCAACAGGCGGAACCATCGGACATCTGCCTCACGCCCAATCCGGTAACAGTCGCTTTGGCTGATGGCGATGACGTCCGTGCACGTTTCCTGGCGAACCTGTGCTCAGCACCGACGGAGGTCGCTCCGGCCCAGTGACGCTCCGAGGCTCATGCGGGACTGTTCATCACCTGCCAACTCTCGAGGTTTCTATGGAACATAAGGCGGAAGCACGTGCTCTTCAATCGCTGATGAATCTCGCTGGCGGCTGTGTGGTCTCGCGCTGCACGCATGTCGTCGCCGAATTGGGAGTCGCGGATGCCTTCGACGGATCGCCCCTTTCGGCTGCCGAACTTGCCGACGCGGTCGGCGCGAATCCCACTGCCCTGTATCGCGTCATGTCTCTGCGGGCGGGTCACGGCCTTTACCATGCGCCCCTTCGTGCGCATGATGGGTCTGACGGCTACGTGGTCGTCATATGGCCAGCTTATGCACAGTCTGCGGACCGGCCAGCCGGCGGCGGCCGAGCTTTTATCCTGGCAGAAGTTGCGAGACGTTGATTGTGGACACGAGTTGTGGACGCAGCCACACCCTACTTTGAGGCGCTTTGGCTCACGTGTTCCAAAAACGAACGTTCATGACTCCATGATGGGCACCCGTGTTGCGGATCGCTTTTTCGGCTCTAGTATGACTGCCGTATCGGCGGGCAGGACGGTCAGGTGAACAAGCAACCACTGGACGGTCCTCCTCTGAGGGCGGCCGAGGCAGGGGCATCGATCGAAAACGCCAAAGGCGAACTGGCGCCGCAGGTCGCCGTCTTCCAAATGCTCAACGGTGCGCGCGTAGCGCAAGTCGTGTATGTCGCGGCTAAGTTGGGCATTGCCGATTTCCTCAGAGATGGCCCGAAAACGGCCGCGCAACTGGCACAGTTGACGGGCTCCGATGCGCCGTCGTTGTATCGGCTGCTCCGGGGGTTGGCCAGTCTTGGCATCTTTGCCGAAGAGGCCGGCCAGTCGTTCCAACTCACGCCACGCGCGGAACTGTTGCGATCCGATCGAGCCGACTCGCTCCGCTCACTGGCACTGTTCATCCTGGATCCGTATTGGTGGAGCAGCACAGGCGACATGCTCTACTGCGTGCAGACCGGGCAGCCGGCTCCGCCGCACCTCTACGGCGTCGATGAATGGGAATATCTTGCGCAGCATCCCGAGACGGCCGCGGTGTTCCAGGCTGCTATGACGGCCAACACCTTTCGGCAGATTCCGGCGATCCTGGAGGCCTATGACTTCTCGCAGATGCACACGCTAGTCGACATCGGCGGCGGTCAAGGTGCGCTGCTGGCGGCGGTCCTTCGCGCCCATCCTGCTGTACATGGCGTCTTGTTCGACCGACCGGAGGGTCTCGATGGAGCGCGAGTGGCCTTGACGGAGAGCGGAGTTGTCGATCGATGCGAGGTGGTGACCGGAGACATGTTCGGCGCTCTCCCGAGTCGAGGCGACGGATATCTCCTCAAATTGATCCTGCACGATTGGGACGACCAGCGGGCTCTGCAAATCCTTAGCAATATTCGACGATGCATGCCAGGCTCGAGCAGGGTGCTGCTCATCGAAGACGTAATTCTGCCCGGAAACGATCCTCAACACGGCAAGCTTCTCGATTTGGCCATGCTGGCCTACAACGGGGGCCGTGAGCGCAACGCTGCCGAGTGGCAAGACCTGCTTGAGGCTGCTGGCTTCCGGCTCATAAGGCTCACGCCAACCCGCGCCTCACTCAGCATCATCGAGGGCGTCCCGGATTGATCAACGGATCACGCAGCGCTCTGGCCCGCAGTTTCGGGTGGTCGCGGGTGGGCCTGGTGCAGTCCTACTCCGCTGTGGCCTAGTTGTGCGCGTCTGTTACCGGCTGCACCCCCATCGGGCTAAGCGTGTTGGTGACCATCACCTCAACGAAATCGGCTCTTGGAACGTTGCCGATTGACGTGTGCTCGTGCTTCGTGGTCCCGGCCACCACGAAGAGCATGTCAAGGGTTCGTTGCCCCAGACGCGCGTGCAGAGGCGCCAGCTGGCGTGGCGCGTTGATGTCGAGATGCTCGATCGAGACACGACCGTCGGAGCGGTCGGCGAGATCATGCAGCAGCGTTCGAGCCGTTGGGTCTCGGACCGTGCCGATGAGGTTCCATCCTCTGTCAAACGAGCTCGGCCGCGATGACGTGGCCGAGACCGCGCGAGGCGCCGACGATCAGGGCAGTCGGCATTTCACGATCCGAGTCACTGATTGACACGTCGTATCATCCTCTTCAGCCTCCGGGTCACAAGCGGATGGGCACGGCCGCGGCTGGATTGTTGAGTGCCTTGTCGACGACGCGCGCGTAGCGGGCGGTGGTGCGCGGGTCGGCGTGGCCGAGCATATCCTGCACCGCGCGCAGGTCATGGGTGTACTTGTAGGCAAGCGTGGCGCCAGTATGGCGCAACGCGTGCTTGGAGAGCCCTGGGCGTTTGAGGTCGAGCCGGCGCAAGTGGGGCTGTCAACGATCTTGCGCACGCCATGGCGACTGGGCCGCTGTCCGCCAGCGCGATTACCCACCGCGGTCATGAGCGGCAGGCCGAGCGCGTCAGCGCTGACGGCGCCGCGCGACTCAAGGTAGGCGTGCACGGC
>JAFAWJ010000878.1 GCA_019242065.1 Chloroflexota bacterium | reverse complement strand
GGAGCCGCCGTGGCGTGTGGGCTGCACGCGGTCAGCAGGAGTCCGCCGGCGACCACACCGGCGGCCGCGATCCATCGGCGGACGCGTCGCGGTCGCGGCAGCCACCAGTTGGCGCGACCCATGAGATGCATGCTGGCCGGGACCAGGACCAGGCGGATCAGGGTCGTGTCGATCAGGACACCCACCGCTAGTCCAACCCCCAGCTCTTTGAGAAAGATGATCTGGGAACTGGCGAAGGAGGCGAAGGTTCCGACCAGGACGAGTCCGGCGGCCGTGATGACGCGCGCGGTGTGCCCCAGCCCGCTGGCGACCGACTCGTCGTTGTCACCGGTCGCCCGGAATCGCTCGCCGATGCGCGAGAGCATGAACACCTCGTAGTCCGTCGAGAGTCCGAACAGGATCACGAACAGCAACGCCGGAGTGGTCACGAAGAGTTTGCCCTGGGGCTGAAGTCCGATCAAACTCGCACCCCAGCCGTCCTGGAAGATGAGCACCAGCGTGCCGTACGTGGCAAGAATGCCGACCAGGTTGAGCAGGATGGCTTTGATCGGCAGGACGATGGAGCGGAACAGCAGCATGAGGATGACGAAGGTGAGGGCGAGCACCGCGCCGACCAGCACGGGAAATTGTCCGTACAGCGCCTGCGCATAGTCCTCCACACCGGCGGACAGTCCACCCACCAGTACGCGGTACGGCCGCACCTCCGGCAGGCCCGGGATGATGTGGTCGCGCAGGTCGTGCACCAGCGCCTGGTGGTCGTCGTCGAAGGCGCCGGTGCGGACGTATACGGTGATCGCCGCGTCCGTGCCGCCGCGGTCCAGGTTGATCAGGTCGGCGGCCTGGGCGGCCCGCGACGGGTCGGCGCGCAGCAGGTCCGCCGTCAGCGATGGGAAGAGGGTGTCGGGAACGCCGGCCGCACGGGCGGCGGTTGACAGTGACACGACGCTGTCGACGCGCGGATCGGCAGCCAGGGTGTCGCTGAGTTTCTGGAGTGCCGTCAAGAAGGCGGGCGTGAAGACGCCGCCGGGCTGGGAGGTGCTCATGACGATCTGGATCGGCTCCAGTCGGTTGGCGCCAAAGGCGTTGGCAGCCACCTGCATCCCGCGCGTGGACTCGACCGTTGGCGGCAAGCCCTGCGGATCCACGCCCATCAATCGGAGGTCCAGCACCGGCAGTGCCAGGACCGCCAGGACCGCCAGCGCGCCGAGCAGCCACAGCCAGGCGTTGCGCATGACCAGGCGGCTGAAGGCGTACCAGCGGCTCTGGGCCACCGGACGGCGTCTGGCGCGCGGAATGACGCGCAGCCAGTTGATGCGATGCCCCAGGACCGCCAGCAGCGCTGGCAGCAAGGTGAGTCCGGCCACGACGCCGGTCCCGGCCACGAGCATGACGGCCAGACTCATCGAGCGGACGACCAGCAGATCGATGAACAGGGTGAGCAGCAGCATGCCCGCCAGGACGGTGAAGCCCGAGTAGGCAATGGAGCGGCCGGCGGAGGCCATCGTGGCGGCGACTGCCGCGTGCGGGTCCAGTCCCCGGTCGAGCTCCTCCTGGAAACGGTTCACCACGATGAGTGAGAAGTCGATGCCCAGTCCGAGGCCAATCATCGAGGCGGTGTTGAGGGCAAAGATCGAGATGTCGCTGGTGAAAGTCAGCAGGTACATCGCCGCCAGGGCGACGGTGACGCTGGCGCCGCCCAGGACGAGCGGCAGGGTGGTGGCGAGTACTGTGCGAAACACCAGCAGCAGGAGCATGCCGACCACCGGCACCGTGATCAGCTCGGCGTGGCGCAGATCGGCCTCGCTGACATCGCGGGTATCGGCGTTGCTGGCCGGCTGGCCGGTGACGTAGTGCTCCAGCGAGATCGGCTGGAGCGCGGCGCGCAGGTCCGGCACGCTGTCGTCGATGGCGCGTTCGGTGCCATTGACGGTGACGACGCTGATCGCCGTGTGGCGGTCTTTGCTGACCAGCAGGGGTGTGCCGGTCTGGGTGTAGCTGTCGACGTGGCGGACGCCGGGCACGGCCGCCAGCAACGCGTCGGCCTGGCTGAGCTGGGCTTTGACGCTCGGATCGTCGATGGTGGCGTCCGGGAAGTGGAAGACGACGCTGAGGTTGCTGCGGTTGGCGCCGTCGAAGGACTGGTCGAGCTCCGTGGCGGCCTGGGTGGACTCCGAGTCGGGCACGTAGAAGCCGCCTGGCTGGAGCACGGCCGCGGCGTGGGGCGCCAGGAGTGTGGCGGCCAGGAGCAAGAGGATGGCCCAGGCGGCGAGGATGACCCACCGCAGCCGCACCACGACCTGAGCCCAGAGGGCGAAGGGATCGAACATGATCAGCAAACCTCAGCTACCGATTGAGCGGGGGTGGCGTGTGTACGTGCACCCCGACGGGATGGGTCGAGCGTGGGCACCCCTGACGGGATGGGTTGAGCGTGGGCACCCCTGACGGGTGGTTGAGCGTCGGCGGAGCGCCCAGTGGACTTCGAGAGCGTGCGTGCTGAGCGGACCAGGCGAGCGGCGGGTGCGCCTGTCCTGACGGGCGCACGTGTGTGCCGCTGGACGAAGCGGCGATGCTGCCAGCGAAGCGCGTGCGCCGGTTTGGCAGTATGGGCTGTGTGGCACGCGTGCGCGACAGCGAGTGGCGGACGTGCGGATGTGGAGCGGAGCGCTGCGCTGCCGCGGGACCCGTGCGGCAGGCACCACTCGACACGCGATGCCAGCAAAGCGAAGCCCGTTGGCAGTATGGGCTGTGGCACGCGTGCGCGACAGCGAGTGGCGGATGTGCGGATGTGCGGATGT
>JAFAWJ010000858.1 GCA_019242065.1 Chloroflexota bacterium | reverse complement strand
TCCCCGGCCTCGGTGCTGCGCAGTTGTCGAAGCGAGTCCGTGAGCAGCGTTGGCGCCGCCCATGGTGACAACGCAGCATCACGCACCACCAGGGCTGCATTCATTAGCACGGCACGCACGGCCGGAATGCGGCGCGCATCCCCGCGCTTCAGGGCGATGTCTACTTCCGAACGCGCCTGGGACCACAGTGGATGAGCCGCTTGCGCCTGCATCTGGCGCGCCTCATTGACGTACGCCGCACCTAGCTCGAAATGTGCAAGCGACACCGTCGAGAGATCCAGGAGCTCCGAACCATCTGCTGGGGCGATTCGCTCACCACCCGATCCGACGTCCTCGCGTTCGATGACCTCGCTCGCGAGCAACCGACACCAGTCGTATCGGCCCCGTTCACGCGCGGTTGCGATCGCTGCGGACCAGTCGTCGACAGCGGCATTGCCCGAAAGCTCGAATGCGTGGTGCACTGCTTCCCGCATCCACGGACCCCACGTCTGGGGTTCATCTTCCGCCAGGCGCACGAAATACTTTTGCGCTTCGCGATTCAGGATCTCGAATGCCGGCTGGCGTCGCAAGATGCGCCGCATGGGATTGACTACGTCGGGGTGGAAACGAATGGTGTCCTCGCGCTCGCTCACGACCCAGCTTGCCGACGATGCGTACTGACGGACTCGATCCCAGAGGAGTCTCGGATCGAGCTCCGACTCATCGTGCAGACCGGTGGCAAACGGCACGGTCGCCGCTCCTGTCCTCGTCTGGGGCAACTCGTCGAGGTGCGGCTCGTCGAAAGCAGCCTCGCCTGCAATGCCTCGGCGGATATACGCAAGCAGGAACTCCTCCAGTACACGACGATCGAGCACACGCGGCAGCGCGCCATACCGCAGCAACCATCGCACACTGAAAAACGGAATGCGTTCGATGACGCGTTCGATAAGATACAGGAGATCGGGATCGCGGTACTCCGCCAGCATCGCCGCGGTGATCTCAGGGCGTTCCTGAAGTACGTCTCCGAACAGGGCAAGCTTGAATGGCAGCCCATCGGCTTGACGAACGGCGATGTCCACGAGTTCCGAGGCCTCGATGCCACGGAGCTCCGCCAGGTACCGTTGTGATTCATCCCGGGTAAAGCGCCGCAGCTCTTGCGTCACCAGGTCTGGAAAGGCGTCCGCGAAGTGTGCCGACTTTTCGCCAGCCTCATATCGACCGGAGAACACGAACCGAACTGTCCCACAGCGCTCGTACACCAATCGCAGCATGTCGCGCCAGGCATCGATGTCCGGACGAAGGAGCACCTCTTCAGTGGTATCGAAGATGATGACCACGGGCGCATCGTGCGTTGCTTCGGTGAGGCCGACGGCGAATCGCTGGAGAACATCTGTCGTGGCGCGGTTTCGACTTGCGAGAAATGCCGACGCTGCGACCTGTGCGCCGGCCTTTGATCGATACAGGAGCGGAAGTGACTGGGCGTAGTCCTTCAATAACTCGGTGAAAGGGCTGTGCGGGAGCTGGTCGCTGAGTTGTCGACCGAGCTCAACAAGGACCAACCATGGTTCGCTGAGCGCGAGCGCGGGGTCGACCGTGTCGAAGTCGATGCGTGCGACGGCAATATGCGCGGGCACAAACCACCGGGCGGTTAGCCACCGCAGTCGCATGGTCTTACCCAGACCGCCAGGTGCATGCAGCTGCAAGCAGCGCGACGGCTCGCCTTGTATCAATTGCTCGAATGGCTTGCGCAGGCCGGCCGGTTCCAGGAAGCGCGCGGTCCGGTACCAGTCATCCGCCCAGAGCGTCCTCACGCGCAGGTATGCCGCGCATTGATCGACATTCAGTTTGAGCTCCTGTCCAAGAACTCGGTTTCGGATGCGGTCCGATTCGCCGAGCAGGTCCAGCAGGTCGTGGCACCGGGCAAGGTCAAAGTTGCGGTCGGCTGCGTCGAAGAGCTTGCCGAACAACTCCAGCGTGCGCTGCTGGTCGACGAAAACCAGGCACGCGAGCTGGTCAATTTCGCTACCTCTGGCCGTGTAGTAGTCGACAAAGCGGGACGCAGCGTCACGTAACTCGGCTGGAACCGTCGATGCGCTGATCTGTCCACGCAGATCACTCCACCACGTATCCAACCACCGTGATCGCGCACTACTGGTCAGTGCATAGGTGTCCGACAACATTGGCACCGGTTGAACGTCTGGCATCTGGACCAGCTGATCGAACGACGGCGCATCCGCGACGTCTTCGCGCAGAAGCGACTCATACAAGTCGCGAGTGAACCAGCGCAGGATCGCGGCGCGCCTCAGGACCTCACGTTGCCCGGATGGGAGGACGGACTCTATGATGGACCCCATCGACTCCCCTTTTTCGATGCGGGCAACGAGTTCCTGGACCGAGATCAGGGCGTGATCGGCCATCATCGAGCCTTCTGAATTGATGTGTGGGCAAGTCCGTTACAAATGTCGCCGAGCAGCGCCGGCTGCCACTTTCCGCCCACCAGCGTGCGACTGTAAGCGTCGATGAGGTCTTGCAGGTCCTCGACTTTGTACCCGTGGTGCTGCAGAAATTCGCGCGCCAGCGCTCGAAAGTCGCCGTCGATTTCGGTAACGGGAATCACCCTTGCCATACTCGTCAGCTCCACTGGCCAACCTGGCGCCTGGAGCTGACTCGTCGGAAGTGCAACCACGATACGGACGGGCTCGACGTCACCGCGCGCGATGGGCTTGAACAGGTGCTCCGCGAGGTGCGTCAGGGCAGTCGGTTCGATTTTCTCGAGTTGATCCAGGGCCAAGATCAAGGGTGCGCCCTGGGCCGCGGAACGCAACATCTCTTGCAGTGAGCTGAAGACTCTTCGGATCAGCTCGCCCGGCTCCCAGCTCTCCGACGTATCCGGCACCTCTGCGTCGCCAGGCTCGGGCGCGTACGGCGGCGGGAGCTTGCCTCGCGACAAGAAATTGAGGTCGTGTGTAAAGCGGTTACGCGCCGCATTCGGGAGGCCCTGCGCGACAAATGAGTCACCGGATCCATCGCGGATGATCCGCAGGACCTGGAGCAGATTGAGATTGGTATCGGTGGGAAAGCGGCGGTAGTACACGGTTTTGCCGTGCCAGGCACAGGTCCGTAGCGCGTGGGTTACCAGCCACGTCTTGCCAAGGCTGGTGGCGCCATGTACCAACAGCAGCTCGCGCGACCTGTTCTTCGCACGTCCTTCGAGCTCACGCCAGACATCACGGCGTGCGTCGGTGCGATCCACAAACGCCTCAATTTGACGGAATTCGTCCGAGCGTTCGATCCGCGTGAGCGTTTCCGGCGTGACAGCATAGGACTCGGCGAGTACCTGCTGCGGTGGCACCGAAACAAGCAGCGCTGGCAACACCCAATCGCGCAGGACCAGGGTGGGCACACTGCTATCGTCGCGGTTTTCGCCGATCTTCTTGCGCGCCTGGCTGACGGCTACCTCGATTGAGCTGCCATTGCCGATCTCCGCGTACAGCGTACGCGAGAAGGCCACCGAGGCCGCGGAGGGAATGTCCGCTTGCATGCCAATCACGGCGTGATAGCCGGCTTCACAAAAACTCTGTGCCAGACTCCACGTCTGCTCGCTCAGGGCCACCCGCTCTCCGGGCGTGAGCTGCTCGGTGCGACAGGCGTTCAGCACGGCCAGGCGACCGACGCGAGTAGTCAGCCGGTTGACGACGTCCTGCCTGCCAAGCTGTCGCGTGCCGGACGTGTTTCTGAAGCGCAACGCCGGCCCCAGGCCAGGCACCTGGACGCCATGACCGATCAGGTGCAGCACCTCTGGCGCAAAGGATTCGACTTCCGCGAAAAGGTCGTCTGGCGACACGCCGACCAGGAACTTCGACTCCACTCGACCTTTGAACGCCAGGAGGCCGGAGCGGATCGCATCCAGCTCTTCAGGCCAGCGCAGGGTCTGATCGTCCGGTTCCGCCACGACGACCAGGACGCGGATCGGTACGAGGTAGGGTACAACCTGAGCCGTAAAGTCGATTGGTCCGCGCACGAACGGGTTTTCGGCATCCAGAAAGCATGCTCGTTGTTCATGCATCAGCGTCTCCCAGGGCAGTCGCTTGAGCCTGCTGGGCTCGATGTCCAGCACGGTTCGCAGGCCGCCCCCGCGCGGCGCGGCATGTTCGCTGCTCAGCCGATCCCAGACCTCGCCAATCCCAGAGCTATGGAGCAGATCGTACAGATACTGGCCGATGTCGAGATACCCGTGCCACTGCGGTCTGGTCAACAAGAAGGGAATAAACTCATCGACTGATAATGGCTGGCCGCCTGCCAGTGGACTGAGTCGCAACGGCGCGGGCTCGCGTGGTAGGGACCCGGTGATTTTGGGATGCCGAAACCAATCCTGATCGTCGTTGTCGAAAAACAAGGCGACCGGATATGGTTGCTGATCACTCGCGTCCCCCACGCGAATAACGAGATCCTTCATGCGCCTCCCGGCCGACGAACGTCGGACCGTGGAATTTGTCCGTCAAGGATAGCGCGAGAAACCCGATCTGCCAATACCTTGGGCGGCCAAGGGTGGGCGATAGAGTTTGGTCGAGGGGTTGACTAGCAGGGTAGCCGAAGATTGCCGGAGGAGCTTCGGCAGCACTCGCCAGAAACCTATCCAATAGTGCTGAGTGCCGTCGATCGGCTACCTACCAGGAACGTCGCGGCTGGATTGCGTAGTCAGATACGGTGCCCCGCACGGTGCTGGTAGCAGAAGAGGAGCCGTGTGAGGTTGACCGCCCGAGAGCGCGCGCAACTTACACGCATACCGATCGGACG
>JAFAWJ010000742.1 GCA_019242065.1 Chloroflexota bacterium | reverse complement strand
CGATCGTCTCGGTCAGCGGCGGCGAGCAGATCGTCGAGTCCGCCTCAAGCTGGTGGACGGGACGGAAGCGGTCGCGGTGATTACCCGGCGCATCCCTGCATCGATTGGGCCTGTATCTGCGACAGTCACGCAGTACAAAGTGCGGTCGACGAGTACGAGGAAGGATGGATCACGTATGGAATCTGGCGCACGCTATCAGCTCGAGGGCGTGGTGAGCAGCGGGAGGAGCGTATGGCCGAAATGACATCGGAGCTGGAGACGCTCCTCATGGAGCGATCGCTGACTGACCCGCAGCTGCAGGCGGCCGCGCAGACGGCGGCGGACTTCCGGATCCTGCCGGATGCCACCGTGATCAAGATCGGCGGCCAGAGCGTCATCGACCGCGGCCGCGCGGCCGTGTACCCGCTCGTGGACGAGATCGTCGCCGTCCGCCCGACGCACAAGATGCTGATCGGCACCGGGGCCGGCACCCGCGCTCGCCATCTGTATTCCATCGCCGCGGGCCTGCGGTTGCCGGCGGGTGTGCTGACGCAGTTGGGTGCCTCCGTCGCCGACCAGAACGCGGCGATGCTGGGCCAGCTGCTCGCCAAACACGGCATTTCGGCAGTCAGTGGCGCCGGGCTCTCATCGGTGCCGCTCTACCTGGCCGAAGTCCACGCGGTCGTCTTCAGCGGGATGCCACCCTACGACCTCTGGACACGCCAGGCCCCCGACAACGTCATCCCGCCCTACCGCACCGACGCCGGCTGTTTTCTTGTCGCCGAACAGTTCGGTTGCAAGGCGATGCTCTTCGTCAAAGACGAAAATGGCCTGTACACGGCGAACCCGAAAACCGCATCAGACGCCACGTTCATCCCGAAGATCTCGGTCGACGAAATGAAGGCGCGAGGGCTGCACGATTCGATTCTCGAGTTTCCGATGCTCGACCTGTTGAAGGACGCGCGCCACGTGCGCGAGGTCCAGGTGATTAACGGGCTCGTGCCTGGCAACCTGACGCGTGCGCTCGCCGGAGAGCACGTCGGCACCATTATCACGGCGGAGTAGGGGAGCCAGGGACATGTCCGAACCATCCGGTGCTATGCACCTTACCTCGGCGCTCGCGCGCCAGACCCTGCTCGACCGCGATCTCACGAGCCCGGTCGCGGGCGCACGCCCCATCCGACTGTTGCCCTGGGTGCAGGTGGTGAAGATCGGCGGCCGCTCCATCATGGATCGCGGCGCTGAGACGATTCTTTTGCTCGTCGAAGAGCTGCGCCAACTGCTGCCCGAGCACCGACTGCTCATTCTGACTGGCGCGGGCATCCGTGCCCGTCACCTGTACAGCGTTGGGCTGGACCTCGGTTTGCCGGTCGGGTCGCTGGCGCCGCTGGCGGCCAGCGAAGCGGGTCAGAACGGTCACATCCTGGCGGCGCTGCTGGCGTCGGAAGGCGTGTCGTACGTCGAGCATCCGACCATCGCCAATCAACTCGCGGTCCATCTCACCGCCGCGCGGGCGGTCGTGGGGAGCGCGTTCCCACCGTATCACCACCACGAGTTCCCGACCTCTCGCATCCCACTGCACCGCGCGGACACCGGTGCATTTCTCGTTGCCGATGCACTTGGAGCCGCTGGACTGACGATCGTGGAGGACGTGGACGGTGTGTACGACGCCGATCCACGTGCTCCCGGTGGAACGACGCCTCGGCTGATTCCCGAAGCCACCGCCGCCGAGCTTGCCGCACAGACGGGCACGTTGCCGGTCGACCGCGCGCTGCTCGACGTCATGGCGACCGCGCGCCACCTCGAACGTGTGCAGATCGTCAACGGACTGGTGCCAGGTCGGCTGACCGCGGCGCTGCGCGGTGAACATGTCGGGACGATTATCCATACGGGCGCGCATCCAGCCTGAGTGTCGCCAAGCGGAACTACCGATCGCTGTCAACGATCTCGAGGCCCCCAGTTGGCTGTCCCGTAGACACCGAACTGCGCGGCGTCGATCTGGCCGTTAGAGGATCTCGGGTCCAATGCCAGTAACGCGTTGACGATGGCCGGCGGCGGGCCGGAGCTGGTTCTCGGAGAAGCGGTCATCGGTCACGTCCAGGCCCGGGCGTCACCGGGCTGGATGACCAGCGTCTGCGCCGGGCCGCAGACAGTGTGCTCGCGACGCTGGGATGCAGTCGACTGCCGTACAGGGCGAGCGCGTTGTCC
>JAFAWJ010000334.1 GCA_019242065.1 Chloroflexota bacterium | reverse complement strand
GGCCACCCTGAGATTCTACGGTTCAGTGTGTTTGAATTGGCGCGCCATGGATGCCGACACAGCCGCGGCCGTCGCGGCCGTCAGCGCCGCCGACCCGTCGCTGGGATCGCTGATCCTGCAGGTGGGCGATTTCGAGCCGCGTCGGGGTGACGGCAACTACTTCGCCGCCCTGGCGCGGTCCATCATGTATCAGCAGCTTGCCGGGCGCGCGGCGGCGGCGATTCATGCTCGCTTTGTGTCCGCGGTCGGGGGCGATGTCACGCCCGAGGCGGTGCTGGCGACCTCGCCCGAGGCGCTGCGCGCCGCCGGTCTGTCGGCGAACAAGACCGCGGCGGTCCAGGACCTGGCCGTCAAGGCCACCGACGGCACGGTGCCACTCGACGAGCTCGACTTGCTGCCGGACGAGGAGATCATTACTCGACTCTCGGCCGTGCGGGGTATTGGCCGCTGGACGGCCGAGATGTTTTTGATCTTCGAGCTGCGTCGCATGGACGTGTGGCCCGTGGACGACTTCGGGGTGCGCAATGGCTGGACACTGCTGCACGGCCTGGCGGAGCCGATCAAGCCCCGCGCGCTGCTGGCCGAGGGTGAGCGGTTCCGACCGTATCGCAGCGTGGCGGCCTGGTATTGCTGGCAGGCCGTGGCTGTGATGCGCAAGCCAATGATCCTGCCTGACGGCTAGTGTCGATGGCGACCAGCGACCAGCGACCAGCCACACTGCGATACGGCAACGAGCCACCGAAGACTGAAGGTATAGTTCCAAACGTGCTGCGACTGTCGGTCCTGGATCTGGCCCCCGTGCCGAGCGGCGTATCGGCCACCGTGGCGCTGCGCAATTCGATCGACCTCGCGCAGCACGTCGAACGTCTGGGCTACTACCGCTACTGGGTTGCCGAACATCACAGCATGCCGGGCATCGCTAGCTCTGCGCCGGCGGTGCTCATCGGCCACATCGCCGCGGCCACCAGCTCCCTGCGCGTCGGCTCGGGCGGTGTCATGCTCGAAAATCACGCGCCGCTGGCCATCGCCGAACAGTTCGGCATGCTGGAGGCCTTCCATCCGGGTCGGATCGACCTCGGCATCGGTCGCGCGCCAGGTACCGACCAGCTGACGGCCGCCGCCCTGCGTCGCTCCGCGGAAGTCTCCGCCGACAATTTTCCCGAGAACCTGGGCGATCTGATCGCCTTTTTCCACGGCACCTTCCCCGAAGACCATCCCTACCATCGCATCATGGCCGTGCCCGCGCGCGACAACGTGCCCAACCTGTGGCTGCTGGGATCCAGCGGCTACAGCGCGCAGGTCGCCGGATTGCTGGGCCTGCCGTTTGCGTTCGCGCATCACTTCAGTCCGGCCAACACGCTGCCCGCGCTGGCCCTGTACCGCGCGCGATTCAAGCCGTCGGCGTATCTGTCGGAGCCGTATGCGCTGGTGGCGGTCCAGGTCGTGTGCGCCGACACGGATGCCGAGGCCGAGCGGCTGGCGGCGCCCAGCGCGCTGTCATTCGTGAAGCTGCGCCAGGGTCGCCCCGGCCAGTTGCCCAGCCCTGAGGAAACCGCGGCGTATCCGTACACCGAGATGGAGCGCGAGGCGATCCGCCAGCGTCAAGCCGACCAGGTGATGGGCAGCCCCGAAACTGTGCGCCGCGGGCTCCTCGACCTCCAGGCGCGCACTTCTGCCGACGAATTAATGCTGACCACCGTGGTTTACGACCACGCCGACCGGCTGCGCTCTTACGAGCTGGTCATGGCGGCGATGGCCGAAGCTTCGGCGTCTTCGTCCCACATCCAGGCGCGGTCGCTCGCCTGATTCGACAGCTGCCGATCGCGGTTGCTGAGATCGCGTGAGGCCGCGTCGTAGCGGGCGCCGTTGGTGCGCGAGCTGAGCTGGACCCGCGCCGCGTGCGGCCGACGCACCTGTTCATACAGCTCCAGCGCACGTGGCGCCGAACCGGCATCTGAATGGCTCAACACCGTCGCCAGCGCCACGCCGTCTTCGATCGCCTGATTGGCGCCCTGGCCCACGTGCGGCAGCATCGGGTGCGCCGCGTCGCCCAGCAGCGTCAGTCGGCTATTGGTCCACCGCGCCAGCGGCTCACGGTCGTACAAGCCCCACCAGAAGCAGGTCGTCACCTGGGACAGGATGGCCTCGACCAGCGGATCCCAGCCGCTGAATTCGCGCGACAGGGCCGCTGGATCGCCTGGCGCGGACCAGGATTCGCGCGTTTGCTCGGTGGTCGCGACGAAGCCGACGTAGTTGACGAGCTGATTGGCGCGCACCGGAAACACCAGAAAGTGCTTGCCAGGTCCCAGCCAGTTGCGCATCTGGCCGGCCGGCCAACCCACGCTCGCGGCGGTGATGATCCCGCGGTACGCGACGGACCCGGCCGGCCGTGGGGGTGACGGGGGCGTCACATACTGCTGGAGTGTGGAGTGGATGCCGTCGGCACCCACAACCACGTCGGCACTCGCGCGGACGCCGTTGTCGAACATGACCAGCGCCTGATCGGCGCTCTGCTCGAAGCCGACGCACCGGTGGCCCGGGTGAATGATCTCGGGTGGTAGCCGGTCCAGGAACATCTGCAGCA
>JAFAWJ010000300.1 GCA_019242065.1 Chloroflexota bacterium | reverse complement strand
ACTCGCCGGCTTCCCGTATACCTCCGACTATGCGACTAGCAAAGCGGGGGTGGTCATGCTGACCCGACAGCTCGCCGCGGAATGGGGCCGACACGGTATCCGCGTTAATTCGGTCGCTCCTGGGCTCATCGACACGGGTTTCGGACGTGCCCGCGCTGCCGGCCAGCCCCGAGTACCGGACGATCCCAAGGCGCGTGCGCGTCGCACCCGGCACATCCCACTCGGCCGATTGGGCGCGGCCGAAGATGTAGCCAGCGTGATCGTCTTTCTGGCTTCCGAGATGGCGGGCTACGTGACTGGAGCGAACATCCTCGTCGACGGTGGGCTTTTGCAAATGTTCTACCCGGCGATTCTCGAGCGCGACGCACCTTGATACACTGGAAAGGGACTGCTGAGTCATGCGGAGCCCGCGCTGCTGTACTCGCAGGCCGTCGGCGCTGCGCTACACTGCAGCACCGCAGTCCAAGGGGAGTACGCTCGCGCGCTACATACATGACGATCACCAGACGTCCGTCGACGGCCGAGAGAATGGAAGGCCGCATCACCCGTCGCATCGCTATCGAACGCATTCTGGGCATCACCGGCACCGCACTCCTGGCGGCATGTGCGCCAGCTGCCGTGCCCGCATCGCCGCAGCCAACAGCCGCCAGTACCTCATCGGCTGCCGTTAACTCCACGCCAGCGCCCGCCGCCACCGTGTCGGTCGGCGCGCCTGGGTCGGCGCCCACCGCTGGCGGCGTACCGGCTGCCACGGGCACGGCTATCAAGACTGGCGGAACGCTGCGCACGGGCATGGTCGGCGACATCCTCACCACCGACGGGATCTACTGGTCGCCAAACAACAGCGCCACCGTTGGCATGTGCTACGACGCGCTCATCACCTACGACGACAATCTGCAACCCCAGCCGCGCCTGGCCGAAAGCTGGGAGCTCAGCGCGGACGGCACGCAGATCAAGCTGAACCTGCGCAAGGGCGTGCACTTCCATTCCGGCCGCGAATTCACCAGCGACGACGTCCAGTACAACCTGCTCCGCGCTCGCGACCCGAAGAACCCGTTTGCCGCAACGGTCGCCGCCGGCAGCGCGTGGTGGACCGGCATCGACACTTCGGATAAATACACCGTCGTGCTCACCTCCGACAAACCCCGTCCAGGCGTCTTCGACTTCCTGCTTTACCTGCGCATTCTGGACAAGGCCACGATGGAAGGTCCAGACGCCGCGACGAAGGTCAACGGCACCGGCCCATTCAAATGGAAAGAGTGGGTTTCGGGTGACCACATCACGCTGGAGCGCAACGCGGACTACTGGGACGCTCCGCGCCCATACCTCGACGGTGCACAGATCAGCATCATGCGCGACCAGCAGCAAATGGTGTCGGCGGTCGAAGCCGGCGCCAGCGACGTGGCGTTCCTCGCACCCATCCAGGACGCCTTCCGGCTGAAGGACGATCCCAGCTATAGCGTCACGAATCGCCATGACGTGGGCCAGTACTTCTACCTGACGGCGAACGCCACCGTTGCACCAACCGACAATAAACAGGTCCGCCAGGCACTCAACTATGCGATCGATCGCAAGCGCTTCGCCGATACGATCTTGAAGGGCTTCGGTGGCGACCCACAAGACCTGCCCTGGTCGCCGGTCTCGCCAGCCTGGGACGCCGCGAAGAACAACGTGTACACCTTCGACCTGGACAAAGCCAGGTCCCTCCTCGACGCTTCGGGCGTCACGGACCTCCAGTTCGACATCGCGTGGGCCACGGCCGGCTACGCTTCGGAGTATGCGAGTCTGGCGACCATCCTCCAGTCCGACTTCGCCTCCATTGGGATCAAGACCAACCTGAAACCCGAGGACAACGCACCCTTCACCGCCGAGGGTAACGGCCTGACTCCGACCTACAACGGAGTCCGCCTGAGCGCGAGCGCGTTCGCCAACCTCTCGGAAGCAAGCTCCCAGTTCACCCTGAGTCGGACCTACGGCAGCGCGTCGAACCTGGCTGGGTTCTATGACGACCACTTCAAGGCGCTGGTGGACTCGGCCTCCACCGAGCCGGATGCGAGTACACGCAAAGTGCTGTATGGCCAGATGAACGATTTCCTGCTGGACGCCTCGTACAGTATGGCGATCTGCCCGTATCCCGACATGCTGATCATGCGCAACAACGTGCGCGGTCTCGGCTACGCCACCGCACTGGAGTGGACGCTGCGCACCGCGTGGCTGGCCTGATCGCAAATAACATCCGGGTGATCAGGTCATCCACGCGCCGAGGAACGGGCGGTTCGCGGGAACCTTCAAGGCGCACACTGGTGTACACCCGCTCTGCGCCGGCGACATCTTTGATGGCTGCGTACATCTCCGCAACATAGCGCGCGAGTGCATCGTCGCCACGGCCCGTATTTGAACAGTAGT
>JAFAWJ010001012.1 GCA_019242065.1 Chloroflexota bacterium | reverse complement strand
AGTCCAGCGACAGGTTCTCAACTCCCAGATCGCCACCTTCCTGGCCTCACGCGTGCCCTGCCCGACCTGCGGCCCGACCGCGTGGTGTCAAAGATCACAAGACCATCGTCTTCCGCACCGTGTTCGGCAAGTTGGAGCTGGCGAGCCCCGCGGCTGCGTCGCTGTCCGTGCCAACGCGGTGGACAAGCATCGACGAGTCCGTTGGTGGAGCTGGTACCCGAGCACACCGCACCCGAGTTGCTGTACCTCGAGAGCAAGTGGTCGTCGCTCATGTCGTACGGATTGACCGTCAAGGCCCTGCAGGTCTGATGGCCGTCAACAACAGTGCCACGGTCACCGCTGAGCTAGTTAACGCCGCACGTGAGAGCCTGGTCGTCACCGCCCTGTAGCTTGACTCGTGGCGCGTCAATTAGCGTGGCAAGAAGAACCGCGCCAAATAGCGTGCAAAGTCACACCTGCGGGCCGGAGTACGTGAAGGACTGTTTGCTCCGCCCGAGGTCCAAGTCTCGCCGAGCCGTACGTCCTCGGCGCGCGAACGACTCCATCGAAAACATGAACCAGCGCGACAACGCGAGCCGCGGACCGACGTATACAGCCAGCGGCCGGCGCAAATCGATCGCGGCTTTCAGACGTGCCGTTTGATTTCGAATACGTCCGTTGCTCCGAGCATCTCGCATTGGTGCAATGCGTCCCGGATATCTGCGGCCTCCACTACCTCGACGCCGCTGTAGGTCACGCGAAACTGGAAGGAAGCGCCGTGTGTGGACCTGTGCGCGGACTGGTCGCTGGGCTGACCCCTACCAGAGCCGGTCCGCACCTGGCCGCGGCGGGACCGTCCTTGTGCCACACCCACGCCATCACGGTCGGTCTTTCGAACTTCGGGCGTGGAGGCCGAGCGTCCGCGAAGCGTAACGCCTCGCTTTTGTAGTAGGCGGTACAACGTGGAGTCGCCAATTCCGAATCCATTGCGAAGTTCGGCCGGTGACGCGTTCTCGTCTGTATAAAGGCGAACGATCTCACGCTGTTCATCAGGAGTGACCCTGGGTCGCCGGCTTCGGGCCGGTGTTCCGGCAATCGCCTGGTCGGCAATACTCAAGTGCTTCTCTTTCCCATCAGCCTCAGTGATGTCCCCTAACTCAGTCCTTCAAGCATAGCGCAGGTCGCGAGCTCCGCGTCGTCCGAAATGACCAGGTACTTTTGCCAGGGATCGATCGCGCAATACGACAGCCATTCACGGGTCGCGCCGGTCTGGGATCGGTTCTATCGGCGCGACATATTCGACGGAGACACGTCGGTTGACTTTGGATTCGATCGCCATACGGTGTGATCTGCCACGAAACGGTGCGCGCTACAAACGGTCTCGAAAAAGTAACGGAATGCTAGTCCAGGTCCAATACGTGCAGGGCGTGCTGAATGGCGTATACGTGTCTCCAACGAGTTTTATCAGACGCCGTGGGAGGAACGTCGATCAACCGAGTACTTGCACGGTGTCCGGTGGCTCGTCCGTTGATCCTCGTCGTTAGCACGCTGCTTGGTCACACTGGACCGCCGACGTGGGACTCGGCTCATTTGTGCACATCCAGCGGCAGAGGAACTGGCGACCGGCTGGCCGGCACTCTGAGACAAAAATGTGTCCACTGTCCCGGTCAAGACGCAGCACGTCGACACGCAACCCCGATCCGAGACGCGCGCGAAGGATGTCGTCGACTTTGCTCGGCAGGCGTCTCGCGCCAATTGCCGCGCGCGCGTGTCCAGTCGGGAGCAGCCCGTTCAGCCCGTAGATCGAGATTGCCAGCCCTTTTGAGACGCGCGCCTGCACACTCGCCGCCACCGATCGATGCTCCATCGCGCCGACTCGAGCGTCCTCCACGCTGGCGAGCGAGCGATCTCGCGCAACGGAATGCGCCTCCCGGTCAAAGCCGAGGCCAGAGGCAGGTTGCTTCCCTTGCGATCCCGGGCATCCTCTATGAGGTGGGGGTTGCGATTGGAGTCTGGTGAGAACATCCTCGGGTGACAGAAATTTGACGCCGACCGCGGCGAGCTCGAGTGCCAGTGGTAGACCGTCCAGCCGCAGGCAGATCTGAGCAATGGCTCCGGAGTTCTGATCAGTAATGCTGAAACCGGGCCGCCGCGCCCGCCCACGTTCGACGAATAGGCGCGACGCTGGGCACCCGCTCGAGTGTCTCGCAGGAT
>JAFAWJ010000996.1 GCA_019242065.1 Chloroflexota bacterium | reverse complement strand
CAGCGGTCTCCAGGTCGAACGCATCCTGGCTGATCCCAGCTTCCGTCCCGTCTATGTCGGTGGTCTGGCCCAGGAGCCTTCGTTGCTCTGGTACCTGATGGCCGGCAGCTTCCACATATTCGGGTCTACGCAGCTTGCGTTGCGGATCCCGAGCGCGATCGGCGGGATCGTCGGCGTTCCGGCGATCTATCTGTTGGGTCGTGAGCTGTTCGGGCACCGCGTGGGTCTGATCGCGGCAGGTCTGTTGACTGGCCTGGTGTGGCACGTGACCTTCAGCCGACTGGCCTTCAACAGTGTCTGGTCGGTCAGCCTGGACGCGCTGGGGTTGTTCCTGATCGTTCGCGCGCTGAAAACCGGCAGCTGGACGGCGGCCGCGCTGGGCGGCATCAGCTTCGGGCTCGGGCTACACATGTACTACACGTCACGAGTGATGGTCATCGTCGCCGGATGTGCGCTGCTTGCCTTCTGGCTGGTGCGGCCCCGCGAGCGACTTCAGCCGACCTGGCGGGTCATGGCCATCGCGGCCTGCGCGGGACTGATCACGGCGGCGCCACTGGTCGAATACGCCGTGATGCAGCCGAGCGAGTTCAACAGCCGCTTGACGCAAGCCAGCGTCCTTACCGAGTCGAGCGATCGACCGACCGACGCGCGTGTGCTCGACAACCTGAAGGCACACTTGCTGATGTTCAACCTGGCGGGCGACCGCAATGCGCGCCACAACCTGCCGGGCGAGCCCGAGCTGAACTTTCTCCTGGGCGGATTGCTCGTGCTGGGATTGGCGCTGTCGCTGGCGCGCTTCCGCCGGCCGGAGTACGCACTGCTGCCGATCTGGGCAGTGCTGATGCTGGCCGGCGGCGTGTTGTCGCTGAACTTCGAGGCGCCCCAGTCGTTGCGGACGATCGACGAGACGAATGTCGTGGTGCTGCTCTGCGCGATTCCGCTGGCGCAGCTGTGGCGCGCCAGCGCGGCGCTGGGGCCACGCATCCCGACCCTTGGCGCCGTCCTCCCATCACGTGTTGCAGTCGCCGGCCCGAGCGTCTTCCGAGCTCCCACATCGCCCAGCGTGAGCTCGCCGGTCGTGGCCACCCGTGGCGTCGCGTGGCTCACCGCCCACCTCACCCTCGCGTTACTCCCTGTCTGGCTCGCTGCCGCCCTGTGGATCACCCAGCCCGTGTACCACACCCTCCTCACCAGCATGCCCGGCGGCTTCGACGCCGCCCAGTTCGCGTGGGGCTTCTGGTGGGTCAAGTTCGCGCTTCTGACCCTGCACCAGTCGCCCCTGTACACCAGCTACGAGTTCGCCCCCCAGCAGGTCAACCTCGCCTTTCACACCCTGGTCCTGCTGCCCGCGCTCATCAGCATTCCATTGCAAAGCGCGCTGGGACTCTTCGGCGCGATCAACGTGGTCCTGCTCGCGTCGCTGGTGGCCATGTCCGCGTGCACCTTCCTGCTCGTGCATCAGGAGACCGGCAGCCGTGCCGGCGCGTTCGTCGGCAGCCTGATCTTCACCTACGCACCGTACCGCCTGGCGCACCTGGGCGCGGCGCACCTCGACGTGGTCATGGCCTGGCCTGTGCCGCTGTTTGCGTTTTTCCTGCTGCGCTGGCTGCGCGGCGCGCGCGTCGTGCACGCGGTAGCCGCCGGCGCCGCACTGGCCGCCGTGGGCCTCACCGACCTGAGCCAGTTCGCACTCTGCCTGGTGTTCGCCGCGCTCGTGGTTGTGGGCTTTACGTGGCGCTGGCTACCAGACTGGCGCGCAGCGGACCACCACCACGTTCGACTGCGCTCCGAGCTGCTCGGCATCGGCGCCATCGGCCTGACCAGCGCGCTCTTGCTCGGCCCCCAGCTGGCTGCGCTGCTCGACGGCTTGCTGCACGGCTGGAGCACCGACATCGCAATTGGCGCCGCGGACGGCTGGGCACCCGACCTGTTGAGCTACTTCACCCCGCTCCCCAACAGTCGGCTTCTGGGGTCGCTTGGCACGGCCGTCGCGCAAAACTTCAAGTTTCTCGACCCGCCCCGCCTCGTTTTCCTGGGGTACGTCACGCTCGCGCTGGCGATCGCCGCGCTGTGGGCCCGCCGCCGCGCCAACGTGCGCTGCTGGTGGTTGATCGTCGCCGCTTTCTGGCTCCTGTCCCTGGGCCCGCACCTGCACGTCGCCGGCCAGACGCAGTTCTCGATTGGCGGCGCCCAGTTCCAGGTCCCGCTGCCGTTTCTGCTGTATCACGCGCTGCCCCTGCTCGGGGGGCTCAGCATCCCCGGCTACGCGTCGGTCTTCGTGATGCTCGGGCTGGCTGTCCTTGCCGGTCACGGGATAGCCGCGCTGAGCACGCGGACAGGTCACGCCGCCGCACTGGCCGCCGGCCTGGGACTGCTGGTCGTGGCGGAGTTCAGCGTCACGCCCATCGGCATGTTTGGACCTCAGCCCAATCCGGTCTACGCCCGCATTGGGGCTGAGCCAGGTAGCCAGGCGGTACTGGTTACGCCCGCCGGCTGGAGCACCGAGCTTGGCGGACTCGAAGGCTTCGATCAAGCGGAGATGTACTACGCGACCTTCACGCAGAAGCCCATGGTCTCGGGGTATGTCTCCAGGGCACCAAAAACACTCTTTTCGTATTACGAGGGCGAGCCCGCGCTGAGCGTCTTGCTGTTCCCCGACCGACCGCCTACCCCCGACAGCAGTGACCCTCGGCAGGTAGCCGCGGCGCTCGACCGCCTGGGCGTCGGTTACGTCGTTCTGCACCACTCGGCCGCCTTCGGCCAGCAGCTCGAGTACCTGACCACCACGTTGAACTATCCGGTCTTCTACCAGGACGCGGATGTCGTCGCCTTCAAGGTGCCGCAATGACTGGTCGGCTCCATTTCGGCTACACGCTGGGGGCTGTCCTGGTGGCAGCCATGGTGATCGCTTCCGGCTGGATAGACATGCATCGCTACTTCGCGCAGCAGATGCCAGACTCAGCAGTGTTCGCCGAACACTCGGCTGGCCCGACCTTCGCCGGTGACGCGCTCGCCAGCCTGGCACCGAATACGCGCGTCATCATGGACCCCCGGCTGACAGGCCAGCCGACCATCGAATTCCTCGCCCCGCACGCGCCCAGGCCAGACGCCTATTCCCCGATTGTGCTGCCGCTGACCACCGCCACGACGACAGCCCTGTTCGTGAATGGCGATCAGAGTCCCGATATCGACCTCGTGCGGAGTCTGTATCCCGGGGCCGCCATCACCACGTTCACGGCGCCGCGCGGCGATCCAGTTTTGCTCCAGGAAGCCGTGATCAGTGCCGCCGACGTCGCGGCGATCCAGGGTCTGAACGCCACGTTGCAACCCGCCGACGGCGCCGCGGCGGTCCAGACCCGTGTGGTAGCACTCGATGGCCAACAGCCGCTGCCGGTCACCGCCCCCTTCGACGCGACCTTCGAGGGTGCGCTGGATGCGCCGGCATTCGGCGACTACGTCCTGCAGGTGGACGGGCCCACCACCGCCCAGCTCCGCATCGACGACCAGCCAGTTGCCGATGGGAGTGATCTGGCCCACCTCTCGTTACCACGCGGCGTGCACCACCTCGAAGTCTCCGCCAGCATCGTCGATGCCTCCGAGTCCGTGCGCCTGCTGTGGCAGCCACCCGGCGCCAGCGAGCTTTCACCCGTGCCCGCGGCAAATTTGTTCGCAAGCCCTGCCACGCTCACCGGACTGCTGGGGCGCTACTACCCCAACGATGCCTGGAGCGGCGACGTCGCGTTCCAGCAGATCGATCCCTTCCTCGCGATGTACTTTCAGCTGACGCCTTTACGATTACCGTTCAGCGTCGAATGGTCGGGTCAGCTGGCCGTGCCGGTCGACGGGACGTACAGCTTCGACTCCACCTCGAACGACTCGTCGCAGATCTTCGTCGACGAACGCGAGGTGCGGAGTGACATGCAGCCGACGCTGAGCGCCGGCTGGCACCCCATCCGCGTACGGTACGAGGCACACTCGGGTTTCAGTCACATCGAGCTGCGCTGGAAGCCGCCCGGCCAGGATTGGCAAATCGTCTCGTCGACGTTTCTCCTGCCGCGGGCCAGCGTGAGCAGCGCGCAACCCCTCCCCAACCTGCCGGCGCCGCGCGCACCAGCGACGCAGCCCAATGCCGCCGCCGCCTCGAGCGCGACGCCCCTCACCCCCGAATGGGCCTTCGCTCCGGGCACCGACAGCCAACCCACCGGTGTCGCCCTGGACACCGCGGGGAACGTGTACGTCGTCGACGGCAAGCTCAATACGCTCGTCAAGCTGGATAGCGCCGGTCATCTGCTGTGGACCGCGACGCCACCTTCGGGTTCGAACGGTCACCAACAGTTGTCCGCCGTGGGGGTTGCCCCCGACGAAGGCGCGCTGGTCCTCGACGGCGAAACCGGCGTCATCACCCACTTCGACCCCGACGGTCAGCACAGCACCAACCTCGAGGTGGACGCCCCCACGTACCATCCGCGTGGTCTGGCGGTTGGACCGACCGGTGACATCTATCTCGCGGACACTGGCGACGGCCGCGAGTTACACCTGTCCGCCGACGGCAAGCAACTTGGACGCATCGGTGGCCCGGACAACGCGTCGATCGGACTCGCGCAACCAAGTGGCGTTGGCCTGACGAGCCAGGGCGACGTCGTCGTCGCCGACCCGGCCTCCAGACAGATCTTCCGCTTTTCGGCCTCGGGCGCGACGCTCGACAGGTGGGACTTTGGTGGCGGCCCGACGGTTAACGGTCCTCAGGTTGCCGTGGACGCGCACGACACCATCTGGGTCGCCGACACCTCCGCGGGTCGCCTGGAGGCCTTCAGCGTGGACGGATCACCAATGGGCAGCTACGCGCCCGCCGACGGATTGGTCGGTCCGAGTGGAGTGGCCGTCGGCGACGGCTACGTGGTCGTGGCGGAACCCGGTGCGAGTCGCGTCCGGAAATTCGCTCTGCCTTAGCTGAGCGAATTGACTTGCCGCAGACCACGTGTGGCATTGTCTCAACGGCTCTGATCTGGACGAGTTGCGTGACGGGCGCCACGGCGAG